>SBGS01000142.1 GCA_006226555.1 Bacteroidota bacterium | reverse complement strand
GATTTCGTTAAAAAAGGTGATACCATTGTCAAGATCTCTGAGATCAAGGATGCGTACTTCGACGATGAATTGCTTTCACGAACTCAGAACCAGTTAAAATTGAAGGAACAAGCTGTTGATTCCTATGGCGAAAAGATCAAGGCTCAGGAGAATCAGCTTAAGGCTCTTTCCATGCAAAGAAGTCTTTTGACAGAACAACAAAAGATCAAACTACAGCAAACGGAGCTGAAAGTTCAGAACGATAGTACCGCTTATGTGGCTGCAAGGGTAAGCTACCTAACAGCAAAAGAACAGTTCAACAGGATCGACAGCCTGTACAAGATCGGTTTAAAATCTCTGATCGACCTGGAAGGCAGAAACCTTAAGATGCAGCAAACGAAAGCTTATGAAGTGGAAGCGAAAAACAAATGGCTGAACAGCAAGAATGATCTTATTGCATTGCAACTTGAACTGTACAACATTCAAACAAAGTTCGAAAACGAACAGGCGAAGATCCAATCTGAGCGTTTCACAACAATGACTGATAAGTACGACGCTGAATCAATGGTAAACAAGCTTAAGAATCAGTATACAAATTACGAGGTGCGTTCAGGATTATACTTTATCACCGCTCCGCAAGACGGTTACATTACCAAGACCTTTGTAAACGGATTGGGAGAAACGATCAAAGAAGGTGATCAGTTGATGAGTATCATGCCAACGAATTATGATCTTGCCGTAGCAATCTATGTTGACCCGATTGATCTGCCATTACTGGATAAAGGGCAGCATGTGCGCATTCAGTTTGACGGATGGCCTGCAATTGTATTCTCCGGTTGGCCTAATGTCAGCTATGGTACTTACGGTGGCCGCGTATATGCGATCGATCAATTCATTAGTGAAAACGGTAAATACAGAATATTGGTAGAACCAGATCCGAATGATCATCCTTGGCCAAAAGCACTTAGATTTGGAAGTGGAACGAAGTCTATGATCCTATTACAGGATGTACCGATCTGGTATGAGCTCTGGCGTAAGATCAATGGATTCCCACCAAACTATTACAAGCCTGTTGATGGCACGTCAAAAGACGATAAAAAAGAGAAAAAATGATAAGAAGTATCTTCTTCATATTACTGATCGCATTGAGCTTTTCCTCTTTTGCTCAGAGTGATAGCATGTGGATCTTGTCATACGATGAGTTCATAGAGATCGTCAAGACGCATCATCCGCTATCACGACAAGCTAACCTTCAACGGGACAAAGGAGATGCAACATTAACGAAGGCACGCGGTGGATTTGATCCAAAGCTGGAAGGATCAATGAATCAGAAGTATTATAAAGATCAGCAATATTATTCATACGTTCATGCAGGCCTGAAGGTACCTACCTGGTTTGGTTTGAGCGCACAGGGTGGTTATGAGCTGAACGACGGTACCTACCTGAACCCCTCCAGCCGCGTACCAGATGATGGTCTTTGGTATGCAGGGCTTAGTCTTTCTCTTGGAAAAGGCTTATTGATCGATGAACGTCGTGCAGAACTAAAACAAGCTAAGATCTATCTTGAAAGTGCTGAAATTGAAGGAAAGATCATGATGAACCAGCTTTTCTTTGATGCTTCCGTTGCTTATTGGGATTGGTTCAAAGCGTATCACAAAATGAAGATCTACGAAGGAGCAGTGGAAAATGCTTCTATTCGACTAGAAGGTGTAAAAAGCAGTGCTTTTCTTGGCGATCGCCCATTCATTGATACAGTTGAAGCTCGCATTCAGCTTCAAAATAGAATGATCGGTCTCAACCAAAGCAAGATGGAATTCCTGAACAAATCGGAAATGCTTGAGGTGTATTTGTGGCAGGATGGTTACGTACCACTTTCACTAACAGAAAGCACTTTCCCAACACCTGCAGATCAATTCACACCAGCGCACATCGATCCTTCGATAACGGCTTATAAAGATTCATTGATACAAAGTCATCCTGAGCTGATCCTGTATCAGAACAAGCTGGACATGAAAAGCATTGATCTGAGGCTCAAAAAGCAAGGGATATTGCCGAGCGTTGACCTGAAGTATAATCTTTTAAGTGAACCTGTAGGACCGGATGTATTCTCTGAGATCAATCCTTCTGATTATAATTGGGGAGTTCAAGTAAATTATCCACTCTTTACTCGAAAAGAACGAGGAAGTATACGTTTGGCAAAGATCGAGCTGGAACAATTGGAAATGGATCGTTTAACGAAGATCCAAATGATCGATTACAAAGTAAGCAGCGCGATCAATACCTGGAGCACCAGCATTGAGCAAATCATTCTATACGAACGAACGGTGAATGATTACATCACGCTATTGAATGGTGAACAAACACTTTTTGAAATTGGTGAAAGCTCATTGTTCTTATTGAATAGTCGTGAGCGCTCCCTGATTGATTCACAGCTCAAACTTATCGACTTCAAACGCGACAATCAGATCGCAAAAGTTTTGGTGGATTATCAGTTAGTAAACATCACTTTTTAAGCATCGTCAGGGAATAGAAATAGGGGAATTGTTTATCCAGCTTTTTCAAAGTGTATTTACCTTGTTCTTTTTCCTCCAAGTCGTTGAAGCAATTGAAAGGAGAATAAGGATATTCATTAAATGAGGTTAGGGTCAAACCGCTCTTTATAAGCGCTGACAATACTTCCGAAAAAGAATGATTCCAGAAAACTGAAGTCGTTTCTATTGGTGCTTCCCTATCCGTATATGTACCATGCGATGTCTCGATCAATGGTCCTGTGTTGAAATAATCGTATGCTATTGTTGTAAAATCATCGTCAAACATCCAGACTGCAGGATGAAACTCGGCAAAAACAAATCTACCCCCCGGCTTCAGCATCCTGGCAATAACCTCTGCCCATTTTTCCATATCAGGCAGCCAGCCGATCGCACCAAATGAAGAATAAACCACATCGAATTGTTTTTCTACATGGCTTGGCGTCTCATATACGTCACAGCAAACAAACTCCGCATCCAGTCCTAATTGATCATTTAGCTCTTTTGCCTTATTGATCGCAACATCAGAAAGATCAACACCCGTGGCCTTAGCTCCCATGCGAGACAACGATAGTGTGTCCTGTCCGAAATGACATTGCAGATGCAAAATGGACAAACCCTTTACTTCACCCAGCAGTTCAAGCTCTACAGATGTTAAGGAATTCCTACCATGCAGGAAAGAGTCCATGTCGTAAAAAGCGGACGCCAAATGCACAGGAGTCTTCTTATTCCACGTATCCTTATTGTATTTGATATAATCTGTCATGACAATGCGTTGTTAATAATCTTTTAGCCTTGCCAAAAGAATAGATTTAAATTGCTGTATATTAGCAGTGAAAAGTGCTAAACAAAATTATATGAAAAAACTACTACTTTCAGTGCTTTCGATAGGAAGCTTTTATGCTGTTTACGGACAGTGTACCCCAACAGACTGTAACGCGGACCTTATCTCTCAAGGTATCACATATGGTGGAACATGCGACAGTACATTGATGGATGGAGTTGTTGGTCAACCATACAACGATTTTGAATCATTCGTGATCACGGATGAGTGTTTCAACGCTCAATTGATCGATCCGGGACAACCAAACCTTGATATTGCCATCACAAACGTGGATAACCTTTCATTTGAAGACATGCCAGCAGGTATTTCAGCTGCGTCTAATGCATCTTCTTACTCTCCACCAAGTAATGGATATATTACCGGATGTGTTAGTTACACAGGAACACCAACAGAAGTAGGGATCTTTGGAGATACTATCCGCTTCCTCGCTGATATTGAGCTGTGCGGTATCTTCCCGGTTCCTCAGAATGATAATAATGCTACTTATCGTTTATGGATGAAGATCAAGCCGGATCCATCTTTCACAATTGCGTCTTCTTACTGTTCGACAGATGCTGCTGTTACACTTACACCAAATGTAACAACAGGTGGAGTATTCACCATCAACGGAGCACCTGCGACTTCATTCGATCCAGCAGTATTAGGAGCCGGTACGTATGAGGTGAAATATGTTGTTTCTAAAATGGAAGGAGCAGCGTTGTTCCCAGCATCAGACAGCTTGAGCGTTACTGTATCAGTTGTTGATAACGGAGGAACAGTTTATTTCGATGGTGACAATGATGGATTTGGAGATCCGAACAACACTACAACAGTTACAGGTTGTACAATTCCTGCAAACTATGTAGCTAACGCTGATGACTGTGACGATTCGAATAACGCAATCAATCCGAATGCAACAGATATTCCTGACAATGGAATCGATGAGGATTGCGACGGATCAGACGCTACATTAGGATTGGCAATCAACAAATTTGAAGTATTTACGCTGTATCCAAACCCTGCGAATGAGTCAATTCGTATTCTTGGGTACAACCTTCAGAATAAAGTAACTGAGGTATTCATTTACGACCTGAATGGAAACATCGTGAAAACGATCGATCCTTCAGAGATCAATAATGAAATTTCGATCTCTGGTCTTAATCCAGGTATTTATGTGGTTCGTATTGTTCACACTGCGGGAACGGCGACAGCGCGTTTCGCAAAACAATAAGCATCACAACGAAATAGTAAAGGCGTCTTCGGACGCCTTTTTTATTCTATGAATCAAGCACTTAAAAATTCCTTTTATTTTTTTTTGATTTTCCTTGTTTGAAAACAGATTTTTGTGTTACATTTGCCCACGCTTTTAACGAAAAGCACTGACAATTTCCTCAAAACTAACTGTTGTTAGTACCGAAAGGTCGGAAAATTGGTCTGGTAGTTCAGTTGGTTAGAATACATGCCTGTCACGCATGGGGTCGCGGGTTCGAGTCCCGTCCAGACCGCAGAACGTTTAAAGCATAAAGCCTGTCAATCGACAGGCTTTTTTGTTTTATATCCCTTTAAAATCAAGTGTTTCCGAATTATTGTTGATTTTCTGAATTCGTCAGAAACAACAAAAAACATCATTTGAGAACAACTATTAGGTTAGCAAATCGGTGAGCAAAATACAATTCCGATATTTGCTCACCGAATTAGGCTGAAAAGCCCATGGTCACTGTAATACAGATGTTGCTTTATTTTTTTGATTTAACGTGTTCACAAGCAATTATTCATCTAAAAACAGTGAACAAAAATGGAAAATCAAAGGTACTCAGTACTGTTCTGGCTTTACAAGCGCAGACTGAAAGAAGGTAAATCATGTATTTACATCCGAATCACCGTCGATGGTAGACGCGTCGAAATCGCAACGCCACATTATGTTACGGAACAACAATGGGACATTCGTAGAAACAGAGTAAAAGCCAATGCACCTGACGCAATCTTTATCAATGGAGCGTTGGATCATTCAGCCAATGAGATCAAAAAACACTTTTTAAACTACGTATCCAGAGGTGAGAAAATAACCGCCCCACAATTGAAAGACTTATTCCTCGGCAAGAAAGACAAGATCGCTCAGAAAACGATTCTAAATGCCTTCGAATACCATTCGGTTAAAATGCAGGAGAAAATCAAAGCCGGAAAGATGGCCAAGACCACTTTAGCAAAGTACGATTACTGCCAAACCAAAGTCGAGAACTTCCTCAAGCACAAATTCAAAAAGAATGATCTTCCCCTGGAAGAGCTCTCATTAAAATTTGTAACGGAATTCGAACACTATCTTTTGGTTAACGAAGGAATGCAAACCAATTCCGCGTACAAATACATCACCAACTTGAAGCGGATCATGAATGTAGCTGTTAGTCTGGAATGGATACCGAAAAACCCATTCGATAATTTCAGATGCACCTACACAAATCCTGAGCGCGAGATCCTCACACAAGCGGAACTTGACACCATGCAATATTTGGACATTCAAATGCCTCGACTTGCTATGGTGCGAGACGTATTCTTGTTCTGTTGTTATACTGGTTTCGCATACTCAGATATCTATAAATTCGAGAGCAATGCTTTATCGATTGGAATAGATGGTGAATATTGGTTGTCGACGATCAGACAGAAAACGGGCACACGTGAAAGTGTTCCTTTACTTCCATTACCCATGGAGATCATTAACCGCTACAAGGATCATCCTGAATGTGTGAAGTACAATAAGCTGTTACCGGTGAATAGTAATCAGAAATACAATGCGTATCTGAAGGAAATAGCTGACCTCTGTGGTATTAAAAAGAATCTGACATCACATATGGCCAGACATACCTTTGCGACAACCGTAACACTGTCTAATGGCGTTCCTTTGGAAACCGTTTCCCGAATGCTTGGACACACAAAAATCTCCACGACTCAAATCTATGCAAAGGTGTTGGATGATAAAGTGAGCTCCGACATGAAAGATCTTCGCGAAAAGTTGTCCAGTTCATCAACTAATTTGAAAAAAGTTAGCAGGACGTAAAATGGTTACGTTCTGAATAAACAATATTTGTTTACATCAGATTTAACCATGGAATATTACGTAAATGCGACTAGAGAATTATGCGAGGAACTGGAATTATTACAACACAACGAAGCCGATGCGTTATGCAGAGCAAACAAGGCGGCCAACCTCATCAAGAAGACGCTAACCTCCTTTCGTAATTGTTTGCGGAAGGAGGATTTTAATTCCCTTGATGATGAGATCTATTTTTTCAAATATACCAAGCCGCAGATCCTGGCTTACTTCTTTCACTATTCTATTCTAGCAGAGCTCGAGCACAAGAAAATCATGTTGACTGATGATGAGGTGAAAGCATTTATCGACAGCAAGCATCGCATGTATCGACACATCCTTCGGGATCACATTGAATTCGTACGTTATTATCATGAAGGTTTGACCCATTTTGATAACTTATATTTCCTACGAGGAGCAAATAACTATGGATTCTCGCGATTATCCAACGGACTGATCCTCGATCCTGAATTCAACACTTCACATGATGTCGTCGCGGCAAACATTATTGCATTCGATCTATTCCAAAAACACTTCACACCTAAACCGGAGCTTCAACCTTCTTTTGGTCCACCTCCTCCAAAATTAAAATGGACAGCAAACCGCTTGGATCTCGTTGAATTGATCTACGCCCTCCAAGCATCCGGTGCAATTAATTATGGTGATGCAGATCTGAAGGATCTAGCCAAGGTCTTCGAAACGATGTTTCAAATTCAGATCGGTGATCTTTATCGATCATTCCACGACATTTCAAATAGAAAGAAAGATCAGATAAAGTTTGTAAATCGATTAGAAGGTGATTTAGAACGGAAGATATTGGAATTAGAAGGATTCAACTAAAGATCCAATCGCATCATAATATCCGTTTGCTCGTCATCTCCAATTATGAAAACATGCTTGTCAAATTCTTCGAAGCCGTTCTTTTTATAAAACTGAATGGCTCTTGGATTTTCTTCCCAAACACCCAACCACACGAATTTCTTTTCACTCTGTTTAGCCAGGTCCAACGCCTTTTCGAAAAGTAGTTGACCAACCTTCTTACCATGCAATTCCTTGAGCACATAAATACGCTCAATTTCCATTCCGGATTCATCCCTTAGCTCAGTTTGAGCATCACTGAAATTCACCTTTAAATACCCCGACACAATACTTCCTATTCGTGCGAAATAAAAGATTGATCCTGGATTATTCAATTCACTTTTAAGCTTTTCCTCTGAAAACCCGTTTGCCAAATAGTCGCGCATGTTTTCTTCAGTATTACCCGATTCAAAAGTCTCTTTGAAAGTTTCTCTTCCTATTTTTTGGAGTACTCTCCAATCTTCCAATTTTACACGCTCTAAGGCTATTTCACTCATTCTACTCTATTTCTTCGTACAAAGAAAGTGATTACTTATTCAATAAAACATACCAAGATGATACCAACTTGGTATGTTTTCTCAAATCTTTTACAGGTCCCATTTTACCGTTCCAAAATCGAGTGATTTTCACCCAAAATTGACCTTCCCAACTTGGGTGATTTTACGTTTTCGACCTTCTGAAAACTGAAACCATTATAAACAGGGCGTTTCAAAATTTATTTATCCCAAGATGATACCAACTTGTGAAATAAAAAATTCAAGTAGCCGGAATTTTGTCGAGAACACAAAAATCAAATCATATGGCAACAGAAATTATTACAAGAGAAGACCTGGAGGAATTCAAGTGGAATCTTCTTGGAGACATCAAAGCACTTTTAGACAAGCGCGAAAAACAAACTCCTAAAGAACCGGATGTTGTCTGGTTGAAATCACATCATGTACAACGGATGCTTCAGATCTCTCCAGGAACACTCCAAAATTTGAGAATCAATGGAACTATCCCCTATTCGAAAGTTGGTGGTGTCTTGTTCTACAAGAAAAAGGATATCGAACAGATACTTGAAATCAACATGAGAAATACAGATGCAACTGAAATCTAACCAAGCAGAAC
>SBGS01000259.1 GCA_006226555.1 Bacteroidota bacterium | reverse complement strand
AAACGTATCAATAGGACGACGGGCAAATTCTTACATTGTGCATTCACAGGAAGTACGCATTCTCCATTTGATCATCCGAAAAGAAAGAATCAAAAATTCAAGGGTACTGAGGCAGCATTTATGAATTCCATGGTATATGCGGATGAATCATTGGGTGAATTCGTAAGGGCCTGTCAAAAGCAGTCCTGGTATAAGAATACCATTTTCATTTTTGTCGCTGATCACAGTCATCATACACCTTCAGCTCCGGTGCCTTATACGAAGGCCTACTACAGAATTCCATTGTTGATCTTTGGTGAACCTTTAAAAAAGGAATGGAGGGGTAAAAGAGTGAACAAGCTTGGTTCTCAAATGGATATTCCTGCAACGCTCATGAATCAATTTGGAGGAGATATATCGCGTTATCCTTGGAGTAAGGATCTATTGAATCCAAATACACCCGAGTTCGCGTTCCACACGATCATCGACGGCTATGGCTGGATTACACCAAAAGGGTCATTTACTTATCAAATGAAAAACAAACATTTGATAGAGCAGACCTTGAGTGATGAAGACCTGAAAGGAGAAATGATCAAAGCGAATAAGTTCTTAAGGGTCATTTACGATTATTATAAGGAGTTGTAGTAAGTTCTTATTTTTGAAAAGTGAAGATCCTGATCGTTCGTTTTAGTTCCATTGGAGACATCGTCTTAACCTCACCTATAGTGAGTGCAATTCGCAGTCAAAAACCTGATTGGGAAATCCACTATCTTACGAAGAGGAAATTTGTCGACCTTGTTCAATTCGATCCTAATATCAACAAGGTTTGGACAATCGAAAAGGATATAGATGAGTTAAAGGATGAACTGGGTTCCGAGAAGTTTGAAGTACTGATCGATCTTCACAACAATCTGAGAACACATCGTCTATCAAAAATGTTAAGGGTAAAGACCTATCGCTTTCCCAAGCTGAACGTCAAGAAGTGGCTTTTGGTTAACTTTAAGCGAAATGTTTTGCCACATGTTCATGTAGTAGATAGGTATTTCGAAGCAGTAAAACCCATTGGGATTACCAATAACCAGCACCGACTATTCTTTTATTCGGATGGAGGATCGCAAGAACTTCCTACACTACCTGATAGGTATATTGCTATTGCTGTTGGAGCACAGTTTGCTACTAAGAGAATGCCTGATAACTTATTACAAAAAGTGATCGAGAAGATCCAGACCCCGGTCGTTTTGCTTGGTGGAGCTGAAGACATGGAACGTGTACAGGCAATTGGCGAGCTCGAAAATGTAATCAATCTCTGTGGTCAGTTGAGCTTATCGGGATCTGCAGAAGTCGTAAAAAGAAGTCAATGCCTGCTTACGAATGATACAGGGATGATGCACATCGCAAGTGCTGAGAGTACACCAATAGTTTCAGTTTGGGGTAACACCGTTCCTGAATTTGGAATGTATCCTTATCGGCCAAATGAACCAAAAAGTTATGTGATTCACGAAGTGAAGGATCTCAAATGTCGTCCTTGTTCAAAGATCGGGTATCAGAAATGTCCGAAAGGACACTTTGATTGCATGAACAAACAAGATGTATCAGCGATCGTTGATTCGATCAATCATTTTCTTCAAAAAACAACTTCTTCAGCTCAGTAGCGTCGCTTGGCTTCATTTTTCCGGCAAGAATAAGACTAAGTTGCTTTCTACGAAGTGCGCCTTCATACCTCATTTTTTCTTCATCGGTTTCCGGGATCAATTCCGGAACCTGGATCGGACCACCATTTTGGTCAACTGCCACGAAGGTATAGATAGCTTCATTACTTTTCTGACGTTTTCCGGTAACGTGATCTTCAACGAAAACATCAACAAATACTTCCATCGAAGAACTAAATGCCCTGCTGACTTTGGCTTCTAAGGTTACAATTGATGCATGATTGATCGGCTGCTGAAAGGAAACATGATTCACGGAAGCGGTCACTACAACTCGCTTACTGTGTCTGTGAGCTGAAACGCTTGCGATCACATCCATCCATGCAAGTAACTGACCACCGAATAGATTTCCTAACGTATTGGTGTCATTTGGCAATACGATTTTAGTTGTAATAGCGAGTGTTTCCTTTGCAGTTCTTCCTTTCATGGCGATCTTTTTTGCAAAGGTAGGGTTTTGTTCATTACACTTTCCCTATCGGTTTTATTGCTGAGGTTTTTTTTCAAAGTGCGAATGAGATTAACGCTATCATCCAAACTACGTCAGAATCTCCTATTTTTGCAGCATGAAAGTAACGGGGTTCTCTTTTGTTAAAAACGCTATAATATACGATTACCCGGTAGTCGAAGCTATTCGGTCTATTCTGCCGATTTGCGATGAATTCGTTGTAGCAGTGGGAGAATCGGATGACAGCACCCTTGATCTGATCCGTTCGATTGATCCAGAAAAGATAAGGATAGTTGAAACAGTTTGGGACGAAAGCCTGCGTGAAGGAGGAAGAGTGCTGGCTGTGGAAACAGACAAGGCGTTTAAAGCGATCTCTAAAGACAGTGATTGGGCATTTTACATTCAAGGAGATGAGGTGGTGCATGAAGACTATCTTCCTGTTATCAAAAGCGCGATGGAGAAATACGCTGATACTCCAGAGATAGACGGATTACTTTTCAAATACAAGCATTTTTACGGTTCATATGATTATGTTGGGGCATCTGCAAGTTGGTATGCTAATGAGATCAGAGTGATAAAAAATGATCCGTCCATTTATTCGTATCGAGATGCTCAGGGATTTAGAAAAGGGGCTGATCAAAAATTAAATGTCGTACCTATCGATGCTTACATATACCATTACGGTTGGGTAAAGGCTCCTACGGCTATGCAGAAGAAGCAGGAGAATTTCAACAAGTACTGGCATGATGACCAATGGGTAGAGGAGAATGTCGTAAAAGCCGACGAATTTGATTACGAAAGTCACGTCAGAGAGCTGGAGCTTTTCAAAGGGACACATCCGGAGGTTATGAAAGATCGTGTTCAAAGATTGAACTGGAAATTCAGCTATGACATATCAAAAAAGAAGAAGAGTACGAAGGATAAAATTAAGTCCTTATTGAAGTCGATCGGAATAGACACATCTTATCGAAATTATAAGGTGATTAAAGTGAAACAATAATTCATTTTCACAGTAAAAAAGAAACAAAAAGTACAATTATGACCATGCAGCAACTCATTCAGGCATTTCCGGCTAACATCGAAGAAGCTTTGGAGATCGCCGGTAGAAGTTCTTTAAAGAATGAATACTCTGGTATCACCAATGTTGTGATATGTGGAATGGGGGGCTCAGGTATAGGTGGTACGCTGGTAAAGGATTGGCTTTTTGACGAGCTCAAAGTTCCCGTGGTTGTGGTGAAAGACTACAATATTCCTGCTTTCGTGGATGAAACAACTTTGGTGATCGGTTCTTCTTATTCCGGTAACACGGAAGAGACATTGACAGGAATTGTGGAGGCAATTGGTTCAGGAGCCAAAGTGATCGGTATTTGTTCAGGGGGCAAATTACAAGAGCTCTGTGAAATAAACGGATTTGACCATATCATTGTTCCCGGTGGTAATCCACCTAGGACTGCACTTGCATTTTCATTAGTACAATTACTTCATATCCTGCATGAAGTGGGATTGGCAAGTAATCATCTGCCGGATATTGCTGCGGCATACTCCTTGATCGTAGACAATGAAGGCGAAATAAAAAACACTGCTCACGAGCTTGCGAAACACCTTTATGGTAAGGTTGGGATATTGTATGCAACAACCCTTTATGATGGAGTTGTTACAAGAGCCAGACAACAATTCAATGAAAACAGTAAAGCCTTGTGTTGGCATCATGTTCTACCGGAAATGAATCATAACGAGCTTGTTGGCTGGGGTGGTGGCGATGATCGTTTTGCGGTGGTGTATTTTGAGAACGAAGGGATCAATGAGCGAAATAAGGTGAGGGCAGATCTTACACTGAACAAGATTGCAGAGAAAAGCAAAGTAATGCGGATCTCATCTAAAGGGGGGTCAATGATCGAAAGGTCTATTTATCTGATCAATATCGTTGATTGGGCATCGCTCTATTTATCTGAATTGAATAAGGTTGACCCTATCGATATAGCAGTGATTGATTATCTAAAGAACGAGCTGTCAAAGTTTTAAAATGGTAAAGGTTGAGTTCAGAGATCTCGGAGTAAAGGATTACAAGGATACTTGGGATTTACAAGAGGACCTTTTCAAATCTGTGATCGACCAGAAGATCCGTATCAGGAATGGTGAATCGGACGAGTCAACCAGAAACTATTTACTTTTTGTAGAGCATCCGCATGTATATACCCTGGGTAAAAGCGGTGATAGAAATCACCTTTTACTTGATGAACATAGTCTCGAAGAAAAGAATGCGACATACTATGAGATCAATAGGGGAGGTGATATTACCTATCATGGTCCTGGACAATTAGTGGCCTATCCTATTTTTGATCTGGATCATTTTTTTTCAGACATTCATAAATACCTTCGTTATTTAGAAGAGGCGGTGATCAACACCCTTGCCGAGTATGGCATTCAGGGAGAACGTTTCGATGGTTTAACGGGCGTTTGGATAGATTCTGACAAGCCTACGGCAAGAAAGATCTGCGCAATGGGCGTGAAAAGTTCAAGATGGGTTACTATGCATGGTATAGGCTTTAATATCAATTCAGACCTCTCCTACTTTTCAAATATTATTCCTTGCGGAATTCAAGATAAAGCCGTAACTTCAATGGAACATGAGTTGGGCCGTAAAGTTGATATGGAGGAGGTGAAAGGGATTTTGAAGGAAAAGCTTGCTGCTCAGTTCGGTTACGAATATCTATAATTAATGATGGTTGTTTTAAAAAAGATGCTGCGCTTTTTTGCGCTTTTGCTGCTTGGTGTATTTATCGCAGGCAATCTGTTTATTATTCTCAGCGGTAGATTTTATTTGTACAACGGCATCTACAACACATATTTGAGTGGACACTCAAGCCCGACGATTTATGACCTGGATGTATTTCATAACAGCAAGCTGGATAAAAGTGAACATCCCATCGATTATGTCATTAGCAAGTATTACAACAAACAGGTCGTAGCTGACACTGATAAGGTTTTTCTGGAGGAAATGGATACGAAGGCTTTTTTAGTATTCAAAGGCGACACTTTATTGTTTGAGGAATACTATGATGAGCATGACAAAGATGAGCTATCCAATTCGTTTTCTATGGCAAAATCTGTTGTGGCAATGCTTATCGGGATAGCGATCGAGGAAGGTTATATTGAAAGTCTGGACACTAAGGTTGGAAAATACTTACCGGAATTTAGCTCTGGCGAGAAATCGCACATAACAATACGCCATTTATTGATCATGGCGTCAGGTCTGGATTGGACGGAAAGTGGAAAAAATCCGCTCTCGGACAATGCGGAATCCTATTATGGATGGGATCTACGGAATCTTGTTTTAAATCAGAAAGCAATCGAAGAGCCTGGACAGATGTTTAACTATCAAAGTGGAAATACTCAGTTGTTGGCTTTTATCTTAGAGGCAGCTACGAAAATGGATCTGACGTATTATGCCGATGAAAAAATCTGGAAACCATTGGGATGCTCTGATGATGCGTACTGGAGTCTTGATCGCAAAGGTGGTGACGAAAAAGCCTTTTGCTGTCTGTATGCAACAGCGAGAGATTTTGGAAAGCTGGGGCAGCTTTTAATTAACAAAGGAAGGTACAATAACAAACAGATCATCCCGAAATGGTATTATTATGAGATGATTTCACCTAATCCGGTTGAAACCAAAGAAGGTATTGCGAACCAGCGCTATGGATTGCATCTGTGGACTTATTTTGGAGATTCAAATCCGGTCTATTATTTAAGAGGAATCAAAGGGCAATACGTTATTACCGTTCCGAATGAGCAACTTGTCATTGTGAGAGTTGGTACGGGAAGATTACCGGTATATCAAATTCCCGAAGAGCAAAAATCTAATCCGGAATATGTTGCAAAGAACTACCATCAAGTTGGCCATAGCCTCGGTTTATTTCGATATCTTTCGCTCGGAAAAAATGTGGTAACACAAAGTCAATTGCAATGAGAGAAGAATTGAAGGGACCGAAAGTTGAGAATGTCGGTGTTGCGGTAATCCAAACCATTAATGAGCTTAACGAAAAGGAGTACAATGCGTACTTATTAAATCTTCGTGATGATATCATGGAAGGAATCATCATTACCAGTAAGGGTTACGGAGAAAACACGAATACGGGAGAAAAAGTTCGAACGTCAACACTAAGACATAGCCTTGAAGTATTGTTGCCAAATGAAGCTGCTAAGATCGAGCCTATTATGGAGGAAGTATTTGGGCTGTCAAACGAATATTGGGTAAGCTTTTGGGTGAATGATGTGATGTATGACAAAAAGTTTGTATTCCTGGCTGAATCGATTTCTGAAAAGAATATGAAAGAAATTCCATTGTTAGGTGAGAAAGGGGTAATGATCCTCTAATCACTCATAAGTAGGAATCTCGTATATTTGTATCATATAACAAAGAAGAAATGACAACTATCTTATCCCGTTTTGTAAAATTGAATTTCTGGATGATTTTCCTTTTTAGTGTTCCAATGCTGCTGGTGTCGTGTGGAGGTGAGGAAGCAACTGGAGAAGATGAGGTTTCGATCGATGATGATTACTACGAATTTCAGGACTTCAATCTTGCACCTTTTGAGATCGATGCTACCATTAAACTACCGGATGAAACGGCAAATATTGGTGCTTCAACTAAACCTGAAGTGATCCATACCGAAGGCGATATTTATTGGGAGCTCAATGTAGGGCCTAACTTTCAGATGGTTATTGAGGACTTCGCAAACATCAAGAATATCGTTAAGGATGAGAAAAAAGCGTTGGCTGAAAATGATTTTTTCAAGATCAAATATCTGGTTGAAGAAGACGATATGATCGTTTACGAGAGAATCCTGATACCGTCAGGAGACTCGAAGGCTAGTCCTACAGTTGGAGTCGAACACAGATCATTTCATGTTTGTGGTCAAAAAGAGATCAATGGGGTGACCTATAAATTTGCATCACGCGAAGAAGGTTTTGAAAAAATGATCATTGAGATCATGGCTAAGTCAATTCGCTCGCTCGAACCAAACAAATAATTCATGGAATTGAATAGAGAAAAGGTACTCGATGTCCTTCAAGGGGTCATTGAACCTGATCTGAAAAAAGATATTGTCTCTGCGAACTTAGTGGAGGAATTAGGGATAGAAGAAAATAAAGTATCTCTGAAAGTACTGATCTCTAATCCGGCGATGCATGCTAGAAAACGTATGCAGGAAGCGATCGTGTTTAATCTGCGGAATAATTTTGGAGAAAACCTCGAGGTTGAGGTGAAATTTGAAGGGATGGGAGCAGACGCACGCGGAAAGCAACGTAAAGTCCTTCCTGAAGTTAAACATGTTATTGCGGTAGCATCTGGTAAGGGTGGTGTTGGTAAATCGACTATCACTGCTAATCTCGCAGGAGGATTAGCGAAAGCGGGTTATCGCGTGGGAATAGTTGATGCAGATATTCATGGTCCATCCATGCCAACCATGTTTGATGTAGTTGGAGAGAAACCTACTATGATCGATGTGGAAGGAGTTCCAAAAATTAACCCTGTATTGAGTTACGGAATAAAACTGCTTTCTATCGGATTTTTTACGGAACAAGATAATGCAGTGATCTGGAGAGGTCCTATGGCATCTAAAGCTCTAACTCAAATGTTTACGGATGCGCATTGGGGTAAACTGGATTATTTGTTGATCGATCTTCCTCCCGGAACGAGTGATATTCACTTGTCGCTGGTACAAAATGTACCGCTTGACGGAGCAGTGATCGTGAGTACGCCACAAGAAGTTGCATTAGCTGATGCCAGAAAAGGTATCAACATGTTCAAACTGGATTCAATTAAAGTTCCTGTTATAGGCGTGGTTGAGAATATGGCCTGGTTCACTCCGGCAGAATTACCTGATAACAAATACTTTATTTTTGGAAGAGACGGAGCGAAGAATTTGGCGGAGGGTATGGGAGTTCCTTTATTAGGACAAATTCCACTTGTTCAGAGTGTGCGTGAAAGCGGAGATGTCGGAAGACCTGCAGTTTTCCAGGATAACACACCTAGCTCTGAGGCTTTTGATGATTTAGTTCGTACATTTGTAGCCGAAATTGAACGTATCGGAAAATGATCGACAAGGAAGAAATAAAGGAAAAGGTATTGATCGCAATGGATCAACTTCGCCCATTCCTTCATGCTGATGGAGGGGATGTTGAATTCGTTGAGATCACGGATGACGCGACGGTTATCGTTAGACTCATCGGCGCGTGCAGCGATTGTTCAATGTCATACATGACATTAAAGGCCGGAATTGAAGATACAGTTAAAAAAGCTGTTCC
>SBGS01000197.1 GCA_006226555.1 Bacteroidota bacterium | reverse complement strand
AATGAATCACCCATTGACACGATATAAGCCGATGTAAAACCGGCGAACAGCATCACAATACTTAGAATACCTACATAAACGAGATTCAATTTTGCTTTTTCGATCTGAACCTTGTTGTCATCTGAAAATTGATTCTGTGCCATAACATGAAATTTTAATACGGTATTGCTGATTCAATGCGATCAAAAACATAAACAAATTGTATGATCGGCAAGTAAAAGAATGATGCAAACATTAATCTTTTTGCGTCCTTATCATCACAGGTCTGTAGAAGTCTGTAAGAATAAAGGAAGAAAGCAGCACCCAGCAAAGATGCAACGATAAGCGACACTATGCCTGTCCAACCTAACAACCAAGGAACCAGACTAAATGGTATAAGTGCCAATGAATACACCGTGATCTGAAAGGCAGAGCTTTTATCTTTTCCGCCACTGGATGGCAACAAAGAAAAACCTCCGGCTTTGTAATCATCATACACTACCCAGGCAATGGCCCAGAAATGAGGGAATTGCCATGTAAACTGAACAAAGAATAAGATTCCCGGGATCAGCCCAAATTCATTTGACACAGCTATAGCGCCAAGCATAGGAGGAATCGCTCCTGGAAATGCACCTACAAAAACAGCCCAAGGTGTCTTACGCTTCAAAGGTGTATACATGAAAACATAAGATATATAAGCCGCTAATCCAAGAAGCGCAGAGTATAGATTGAGCTGATAAAGTAGAGCTGTTCCAACCACCAGAGAAAATACCACGACTATGTATGCTTCAATCAGTGACATATGACCCTGTGGCAAAGGCCTGCCCGATGTTCGTTTCATCTTTTTGTCAAGTTCCCGCTCCCAGATCTGATTCGAACCATTCGATGCCGCCGTAACCAGAATACCACCGATCATGAGATAAAATATCTCCATCCAATCATCACCACCCATAAAAAGGTAACCAGAAAGAGCTGAAAGGATAACGAGAAAAGAAAGCCTGAACTTGGTAAAATTCAGGTAAACTTTAAGTTTATTCGGTGATTTTTTCTCTTCGTGCATTTAAATAAAATACGCCACAAAAATAGCCATTATTTAAGTCATGAACACACTACATGTCACATATAACAAAAAAGGGTGCATTAAGCACCCTTACAATATTAAAAGCCAGACCATTAAATGATCAGCATAGCATCTCCATAAGAATAGAACCTGTATTTTTCCTTGATCGCTTCTTCGTATGCCTTCATCGTTAACTCGTATCCGGCAAATGCTGTGATCATCATTAACAAAGTTGACAATGGTGTATGGAAGTTCGTGATCAATGCGTCAGCAATTGAAAAATCATAAGGAGGGAATATAAACTTATTTGTCCAGCCATCATATGGCTTCAACAAACCGTCGGTAGAAACAGAACTTTCAACCGCACGCATCGTCGTCGTTCCAACAGCAAAAACCTTTTTCTTATTTCGTTTTGCATCATTTACGATCTCGGCACTCTTCTCTGGAATTATTACCTGTTCAGAGTCCATTTTGTGCTTCGTAAGATCTTCTACCTCCACAGGTCTGAAGGTTCCCAAACCTACGTGCAACGTAATTTCTGCGAATTCAGCACCCTTCAGTTCAAGACGCTTCATCAATTGACGAGAGAAATGAAGACCCGCAGTTGGAGCCGCTACGGCACCTTCTACTTTTGCAAAGATCGTTTGGTAACGTTCTTCATCATCTTCCTCAACAGGACGGTCAATATATTTTGGAAGTGGAGTTTCTCCTAATTCCGTAATGATTCTCTTAAACTCTTCATAAGGCCCGTCGAACAAGAAACGTAATGTTCTACCTCTTGAAGTAGTATTATCAATAACCTCGGCTACCAACGAATCGTCTTCACCAAAGTATAACTTATTACCGATTCGGATCTTACGAGCAGGATCTACAAGAACATCCCAAAGTAAACTTTCACGATTCAATTCTCTCAACAAGAACACCTCGATCTTTGCTCCGGTTTTCTCCTTATTTCCGTACATACGTGCCGGGAATACTTTTGTATTGTTCATGATCAACACATCTCCCTCGTCAACGTATTCGATCAGATCTTTGAACAGACGGTGTTCAATTTCACCTGTATCCTTGTGAACGACCATCAAACGAGACTCGTCTCTATTCTCACTAGGATGTTTCGCGATCAACTCTTCCGGAAGGTCAAACTGAAACTGCGATAATTTCATCTTATTCATGCTCATAATCCAAAAATCTTAATGGGGCTGCAAAGGTAATTAAAATAGCCTTTTCTTTACACTTCTGCCTCTTGAATCTTCTCAATCCATTCTTCGACCGAAAAGCTTTGAGTCAAATCCTGTTGTCCGGATCGGGTCCTTCTCAGTTCAATTAGCGTTCCTCCTGTGTTCAGTGCTCGACCAATATCAAAAGCAAGTGATCGAATATACGTACCCTTGCTACATGTTACTTCAAAAAACAACGTTTCATCATCAACTCTCTCTAGACTAAGGTCGACTATTGTGATTTTATTCGATTTCAGAACCACATCCTTACCAGCTCTTGCAAGATCATATGCTCTCTTTCCATCAATTTGTTTAGCAGAAAACAATGGCGGAACCTGATCGATCTCACCAATAAACTGAGTTCGGCACTTTTCGATCATCTCCTCAGTAATATGATCGATTGGGAACTCTTCATTGAATTCTGTCTCAAGATCATAGGAAGGTGTCGTTTTACCTAACAGGATTTTTCCGGTGTAGCTTTTTTCGGTAGCCATAAGTGATTCGATCTGTTTGGTATGCTTACCTGTACAGATCACCAATACACCTGTCGCTAATGGATCCAGTGTTCCGGCGTGTCCTACCTTGATATTCTTAACACCTAGCCGGCGTTTAAGGTTCCATCTTATTTTGTTGACGACGTCAAATGAAGTCCAGCCAAGTGGTTTATCTACAACGATTGTTTTTCCTTCACGGAATTCGTTTAATAATGACACTTCTAAGAATTACTTCTGAACTTTGGTCTTTTTCATGATCGCAATCAGGATCACAACATAACCAATGACGATCAAAAATGGAGATAATGTTATGCGAACAGAACTGAAGAGCTCATTTGCATTAAACTCGTTCGGATCTTCTGCTGCTCCACCAATCATGAGGATATATCCGAGAACATTGATCGCAAGACCGATCAAGAGAAGTTTATAGTTTTCCTTTTGAAAAGAGAAAGGAAGGTTGTTTTTCTGATCCATGAATCAAATTTAATATAAATCATCCAATTTCATGCGCAAATATTTGTTAAGCGCAAACCAAGTTGAGATATATGAAATAATGATTCCGATGAGTATAAGTATAGCGATCAATAAGCCAAATGTCATAAGATCATAGCTTATCTCTATCGAATCAAGGGCATTGTTCAACGCATAAAAAAGTGCCATTAAGAGTGCGGTACCAATAATTCCGGAGATGAATCCTATTCCCATTGATTGTATCAGAAAGGGCTTTCTGATATATGAGGAAGTTGCCCCTACGAGCTGCATCGTTTTGATCGAAAACCTTTTTGAATAAAGGGCCAGTCTTATCGTATTGTTGATCATTGCAACGGCAATAATGATTAACAATAAAGCAACCGCTCCAAATAAAAACACGAATTGCTTAAATCCAAGATTGACAGATTCTACGCTTTCTTCCTGATAACTGATGGTTTCAATACGACTCCCGTATGCTTCAATTATCTCCTTTTTTAATTCGGCCATTCCCTCAACGGAAGCATACTCCTCTTTTGGCTTATAGGAAATATTCGTGGGTATCGGATTCTCACCGTCCAATAGCGCAAGCACCTCGTCCTTCTCTCCAAGTCCAATAAATTCTTCCAGGGCTCTGTCCTGAGAGACGAACATAACCTCGCTGAATTGTGACCAGGTCTTTAATTCCTGCTCTATCTGTTTGATATCGGCATCGGTAAGATCAGGCGCAAAAAAGATATCGGCCTGGAGACTTTCCTTCGCTTGCTTTTGGATATTTTCCAATCCAAAATAACCGCCCAACACTAATCCGATCATAAAGAGCACCAAGGAAACTCCAATGACCGTGGAGATGTAACTTGTCCGCAAGCCCCTCCTGTTATATTTTTCTGCACCTACTGCCACACCTCAAATTTAAAACAGGTTAACATGCAACAATCTATTATTAAAATTAGTTTTTCAATGTCGAGTGTTCATTTATTTTAAAAATGATTTAGTTTTGTAAGTGATTACTCACTTTATGTCCAAAAAAGAGAATATCTTATTTACCGCCCTCGCTTTATTCGCATCAAAGGGTTACGACAGTACGTCTACACGGCAAATAGCAGTGGAAGCATCGGTTTCGGAAGGCTTAATATTTCGACATTTTGGAAGTAAGGAAGGGCTTTTAAACGCTATTATCGTTCATGGAATTAGTATTTCACAGTCCTACATACAGCCGATATTAGCATTGAACAACCCAAAGGAGGTGATTAAACGTTCCATTCAGTTACCATTATCGGTCCCAGGAGAGGACCATGAATTCTGGAAATTGCTCTACACTTTGAAATGGCAACGCTCCGAATACGAAGAAGGAGCTTTTGACTCATTGCGCCAAAAGTTGACGCATGCATTTAGGTCCCTTGCGTATCAAAATCCAGAGCTAGAAGCACAACTGATAGAAATCTATATCGATGGGCTTGCGACAGAAATTCTTTTGCGAAAGGGCGATGCACAGGAATTGACACAACTTATTTTAAACAAATACGAACTATGATCATTGATCGAACGAAACCAGTAATGGTAACCGGCGCAACGGGATATGTAGCCGGCAGATTGGTAGAAAAACTTCTCTCTGAAGGTCTAACTGTACATGCCGCTGTGAGAGATCCGAAAAATGAAACCAAAACAGCTCCATTAAAAGAGCTTGCCGATAAACTGCCGGGTAACATCCATTTCTTTGAGGCGGATCTTTTAAATGACGGCTCTTATGATAGTGCAGCTAAAGGCTGTGAACTGATCTTTCACACAGCTTCACCATTTGTACGCAACGTGGAAGACGCCCAAAGAGATCTAATTGACCCTGCACTAAAAGGTACGAGAAATGTGCTGGAAACAGCAGATCGTGTAGAAAGCGTTAAACGTGTAGTTTTAACGAGCAGTTGCGCGGCTATATACGGAGATGCCGTGGATCTTTTGAATTATCCAAACGGAACAATGACAGAAGAAAATTGGAATACGACTTCTTCGCTTGAACATCAACCTTATTCTTACTCCAAAACTCTTGCAGAAAGAGAGGCATGGAAAATCGCTCAGCAACAAAGTCGCTGGGATCTCATCGTTATTAATCCTTCTCTCGTTATTGGACCGGGAATTAATCCGAATGCAACTTCTGAATCCTTCTCAATCTTTAAGCAGATCGGTAAAGGAGATTTCAAAATGGGCGCGCCTGAATACAACATAGGTGCAGTGGATGTCCGTGACCTCGCTGAGGCACATTTCAGGGCAGCATTTTCACCGGAAGCTTCAGGTAGATACATAATTTCGGGAGAAAGTTCAAGTTTTGGGTCAGTTGCTAAAGAGCTAAAAAGAAAATTCCCCTCTTACCCGATCGGAGATCGCAAAATACCCAAATGGTTGATCTGGCTTATAGCTCCTGCCGTTGGAATGTCGCGTAAAGAAGTATCTAAGAATATTGGTTACCCATGGAAAGCGGATAACAGTAAGAGTATTCGAGAACTCCAAATGACATATCGTCCGGTTGTAGAATCAGCTGTTGAGTTCTTTCAGTTTCTTATCGATGGAAATCAAATACCGAAGAAATAACTACTTCAGCTCGTCAGGCAGCAATTCCTCTGGTACATTTTGATATACGATAGGTCGAAGCCATCTTCGTATCGCATTTGTTCCAACAGCTGTAAATCTGGCATCAGTAGTTGCCGGATATGGTCCACCATGATGCATAGCTTCACAGACTTCCACACCGGTAGGGACGCCATTGACAATCACTCTCCCTACTCTTTCCTTGATCGTTTCGAAGATTATACGAAGACCAGGATCAATTGTGTCAGAATACAACATGGTACCTGTTAATTGACCATCCAAAACAGCAATTGCATTATTCATATCAGTGAGATCCTGACACTCAACAACAATGGCAGCAGGACCAAACATTTCATGTCTGAGATCTTTATTGGACAAGAATTGTTCACTCGTGCATGAAAGCAGAAACGATGGAACCGAAGAAGCAGAAGTATTTTGCTCAAACATACGCACTTGATTTCCACCTGCCTGAGACGCTTCCGTTAGTTTATTCATAAAACCATTGTAGAGTTCCGGATGAAGCATTGAGTGATGACCACAACGCTCTAACTCTTCAGTCAATAGCATTTTAAATGATTCTAAAGCAGAACCCTTGATCGCGAAAAGCAAACCTGGTTTGGTACAAAACTGACCTGCTCCATCACTTATTGACCTCGCAAAAGCTTTCGCCCAATTTTGAATTAAATCCGCATTCAACAATGCTGATGGATGGATGCAAACCGGATTTAACGAACCCATTTCAGCGAAGAAAGGTATGGGCACTTCACGTTTCTGTGCAAGTTCAAATAGCGCCCTTCCTCCGGTGAGACTTCCGGTAAAGCCAACGCCTTTAACTTCCGGATGCTGAACCAAATAAGCTCCTAAATCATGTGATCTGATATTCAAATTGGAAAATATTCCATCCGGCATACCAGTTTTCTCAGCTGCGATCAAGACATATTTGGCAACCAATTCGCCGGTGCCGGCGTGCATAGGATGAGCTTTCACAATGACAGGACAACCCGCAGCCAATGCACTTGCCGAATCTCCTCCAATGGTGGAATATGCAAATGGAAAATTACTACTTCCAAATACCGCGATAGGACCAAGTGGCAGATATGTTTTTTTTAGATCGTTCACTCCGGAATGACGCACTGTTTCGGGATAGCTATCCGATGCAATGTGCGCAGCGAACAATTCGAGCTGATTTATGGTTCGGTTTAATTCTGCTTCCGCCCTCGATCTAGTCAAACTGGACTCTGCCATATACACTTCGTACAGCTCATCACGGTGTTCATCTAACTGGTTGGCTATTTCGCGTAGGAACTTAGAACGTCCTTCCTCAGTAATCTTTCCTAGACTCAGAAAAGCTTGCTTTGCTTTTATAAGGGCACTATCTATTTCTTCCCTAACAACCTCTACTATATTCCAGTGGTTCTCCTTTTCTTCATTCGAATTGAACGTTCTGTAATGAACATTTCCTTTTCCGGACAACTCTCTTCCAATATAGCTCTTTCCCGTGATCATCATAAAAAAAGGACAACCGAAGCTGTCCTTTATATATTCATTAAAAATCGAATGTTTCCATGAACTTAGTGGTGAAGTTCCCCTTGTTGAAGTCTTCGTTCTCCATAAGTTTTATGTGGAATGGTATTGTTGTTTTTACTCCTTCAATGATATACTCACCTAATGCACGTTTCATCTTTGTGATTGCCTCATCTCTCGTTTGTGCTACCACGATCAATTTAGAGATCATTGAGTCGTAATTCGGTGGAATAACATAACCGGCATATACGTGCGTATCAATTCTTACTCCATGTCCACCCGGAGAATGATAGCTCGTTATCTTTCCTGGAGAAGGACGGAAATCCGCATAAGGATCCTCCGCATTGATACGACACTGGATCGCATGCAGCTGAGGATAATAATTTTTACCTGAGATCTTCTCACCAGCAGCGATCTTGATCTGCTCCTTGATCAGGTCGTAATTAATAACCTCCTCAGTAATGGTATGTTCTACTTGAATACGTGTATTCATCTCCATGAAGTAGAAATCTCTGTTTTTATCCACCAGGAACTCAACAGTACCTACTCCTTCATAGTTCACAGCTTTAGTAGCACGAATGGCTGCTTCTCCCATTTTCTCACGCAGTTCCTCCGTCATGAATGGAGAAGGTGTTTCCTCTACTAGTTTCTGATGACGACGTTGAATAGAACAGTCTCTTTCAGACAAGTGACAAGCATTTCCAAACTGGTCACCAGCGATCTGGATCTCAATGTGACGTGGTTCTTCAATGAATTTCTCCATATAAATACCATCGTTACCGAATGCCGCTCCAGCTTCCTGACGTGTGTTATTCCAAGCTGACTCTAGATCTTCTTCTTTCCAAACAACACGCATACCCTTTCCTCCACCTCCAGCAGTAGCCTTCAAGATAACCGGGTATTTGATCTTTTTAGCAACTTTCTTCGCATCATCAAGATCCTTCAATAATCCATCAGAACCAGGAATACAAGGTACCCCAGCAGCAATCATAGTTGCTTTTGCATTGGACTTGTCACCCATTGCAGATATCTGCTCAGGGGTAGCTCCGATAAACTTGATGTTATGTTCCTGACAAACACGCGAGAACTTTTCATTCTCAGAAAGGAATCCATAGCCCGGGTGAATTGCATC
>SBGS01000012.1 GCA_006226555.1 Bacteroidota bacterium | reverse complement strand
CGTGCAGGAATAGCTCCAAAGACATTGAAGAAAGTGATCGAGCTGGGGTCGGATAGAATAGTTTATATTTCTTGTAACCCATCAACTCAGGCGAGGGATACAATGACTTTGGTTGAAGCCGGTTATCAGGTAAAGAAAGTAACTTTGGTGGATCAGTTTCCACATACCGGACACATTGAATCTATTGTATTATACGAAAAACCATGAGGGTAGCATTCATTTCAATCGGGGATGAATTGTTGATCGGTCAGACGATCAATACAAATGTCACATGGCTTGGAAAGGAGTTTTCTGAGAGAGGTTTTTCTATACAGAAGATCCACACGATCAAAGACGACAAAAAAGAGATCGTAAATACACTGGATCTCTTACTGAAAGATGCGGATGTTGTTTTGATAACAGGTGGATTAGGTCCGACTAAAGATGATATCACAAAAAAGGTGCTTACGGAGTATTTTCAAACGCATTTGGAAATGCATGAAGAAACACTTGAGCGTATCGAAAACTATTTTCGCTCTGTGGGCCGTCCTATGCTTCAATCAAACATTGACCAGGCTCTACTACCCGTTGACGCGATAAATGTCCCTAATGAAGTCGGAACAGCAAGTGGGATGATCTTTGAGCGGGATGGAAAGTTTGTCATCTCATTACCGGGAGTGCCATACGAAATGAAACACCTGATGACAGAAAAGGTTTTCCCTTTTTTAGAAGACCGTTTTGAGGTGGTTTCATCTTATTATCAGACCTTATTAACGCAAGGTATTGGCGAGTCATTCTTGGCAGATCGTATAAGCGACCTGGAAGATCAACTTCGCGGAGAAGGCTTAGCATTAGCTTATCTGCCGAGTCCTGGCTATGTTAGACTAAGGGTAACGGGGGAACCGTCGGAGGAAGGGAAGGCCAGGGTAAATTATTTTATTGATCAAATAAGCCAGAGAATACCTGTTTACGCATTTGGTCGCAATAACGATGAGCTGAGCTCAGTGGTAGGTGAATTGCTGGTCGAAGAAAAAGCAACGGTAGCAACAGTAGAAAGTTGTACCGGTGGGAAGATTGCATCAGAAATATCGAAAGTTCCCGGAGCTTCACGTTATTTTCAGGGAGCTTTTGTTACCTACAGTAATGATCTCAAGATGATGCTAGCTGGAGTGCGGGAAGAAACGTTGATCGAACACGGTGCTGTCAGTCAAGAAACGGTTACTGAAATGGCCTTGGGAGGAAGAAAAGTTTTAGGTGTCGACTATAGTATCGCTGTAAGTGGAATTGCGGGTCCGGAAGGAGGGTCAGAAGAGAAGCCGGTAGGTACTGTTTGGATAGCAGTGGCTGGTCCTGAAGGAGTTACATCTAAGAAGTTTCAATTCGGTACAGATAGGAACAGAACGATAGAGAAAACAGTTGGAACAGCCCTAAATATGCTGCGCTGCGTCATTTCGAAAATTAATTTTGAAAAAAGTAGTTGAATACTTGTAAATTTGTTTCTTTATTGGTTACTTTGCACCCGCTTTTATCAAAAAAGTATAAAATTAATTGAGATGTCAAGAGTTTGTCAGATAACAGGAAAAGCAGTGATGGTAGGGAACAACGTTTCTCACTCTCAACGTAAAACGAAAAGAAGATTCTACCCGAATCTGATCACGAAGAAATTTTATATTCCGGAAGAGGATCAGTATATCACTTTGAAGATATCTACTTCTGCGTTGAGAACGATCAACAAGAAGGGGATTTCTGCTTGTGTGAAAGAAGCTCGCGAAAAGGGATACATTAAATAATCATCCGACAAAGGATAAATAGGAATTAGAATGGCAAAGAAAGGAAATAGAATTCAGGTGATCCTTGAGTGTACAGAGCACAAGGAATCTGGAATGCCTGGTACATCTCGTTACATTACGACTAAAAACCGTAAGAACACTCCAGATCGTTTGGAAATTAAAAAGTTCAACCCGATCTTGAAGCGTTACACAGTTCATAAAGAAATTAAATAAGCTGAATTATGGCAAAGAAGGTAGTAGCATCATTGCAAAAAGGAGGAGGTAAGGAGCACACTAAAGTGATCAAGATGGTTAAGTCTGACAAAACTGGTGGCTATACCTTCAAAGAAGAAATCGTTCACAACGATAAAGTAAAGGACTGGTTCACTAAGAACTAATCCAACTGAAGGAAATTTAATTCTTAGCTTCTATCATTGATGGGAGCTTTTTTTATTTAGAATATGGGCTTATTTGATTTTTTCTCGAAAGAAAAAAAAGAATCTCTGGATAAAGGTTTAGAAAAAACCAAACAGAGCTTTCTGTCTAAGATCGCACGTACAATTGCCGGTAAATCCAAGGTGGATGATGAGGTGCTTGATGAATTGGAAGAAGTGCTCATTTCATCGGATGTTGGTGTCGATACAACACTTAAAATTATTGAGCGCATAGAGGAACGTGTTGCAAAGGACAAAGTGATGAATACGTCTGAGCTGGATACGATCCTAAAAGAAGAGATCGCCGCTTTATTGGAAGAAAATGAGGCTTTGAGCACTGTCCTGGATCCGATTGATGAAACGAAGAAGCCATATGTCATCATGGTGGTTGGGGTTAATGGGGTTGGTAAGACAACTACAATTGGAAAGTTGGCAAATCAGTTCAAGAAAGCAGGTAAGAATGTTGTATTGGGTGCCGCAGATACTTTTCGTGCAGCAGCGGTGGATCAGCTGGTTATCTGGTCTGAGCGTGTCGGAGTGGATATCGTTCAGCAGGGAATGGGAGCAGATCCGGCTTCAGTTGCTTTTGATACCCTACAATCTGCGAAAGCAAATAATGCAGATGTCGTAATTGTTGATACGGCAGGTAGATTGCACAATAAGGTGAATCTCATGAATGAGCTCAGCAAAATAAAACGTGTAATGGATAAAGTTGTTCCGGGGGCTCCTCACGAGGTGTTGCTTGTACTGGATGGATCGACAGGTCAGAATGCGTATGAGCAGGCTAAACAGTTCTCCGCAGCTACAGATATCAATGCCTTGGCTATTACAAAACTGGATGGTACGGCGAAGGGTGGAGTAGTGATCGGTATTTCTGATCAAATGAAGATTCCTGTGAAATACATTGGTGTCGGAGAAGGTGTAGAGGACCTGCAATTCTTTAACCGCACGGAATTTGTGGATTCATTGTTCAATTAATAGTTCTCGTCGAATATTAAACGATTTTTTATTAACATTTTTGTTTCGTGAAGTTGTTTTTCATACATTAGGTTCGCTAAAACTTAATTCAAATGAAACGAACAACTTCTGTCAGATCGCTGTTTGCGGTTTTCTCGTTTATTCTCCTTGCCTCAAGCTTTAATTTATTTGCACAGCAACAGGTAATTCGTTGCTACTCAACAGAGTATGATTCAATTAGACATGCTCATAATCCGGATATTCAATCCAATGAGGATTTTGAAGCTTGGCTGGATCGCTTGATCCAGGAGAAAAAGTACCGTGCTCAGACGCAGCATATTGTTGATGGGGTGTATTACATTCCGATCGTTGTGCATGTGATTCATAACGGTGAAGCAGTAGGAACCGGGACAAACTTATCGGTGGCTGCAATCCAGTCTCAGATAGATGTATTGAACGAAGACTTTAGAAAGATCTTAGGTTCAAACGGATACAACACGCATCCTGATGGTGCGGATACCCAGATAGAATTTTGTTTGGCAAAACGTCGTCCGGACGGTACGGCATTCCCTGCAGGAGAAGATGGTATCAACAGGATCAATCGTAATTCTGTTGGTTGGACAGCTCCTCCATATACTACAGCCTATATAGATGGAACGATCAAGCCTTTTACTACGGGTACGCAATTTGGAGGTTGGGATCCGGCAGACTACATGAACTTCTGGTCGTGTAATATCAGTGGTGGTATTCTAGGGTATGCACAATTTCCTACAACTGTTTTAGGGGGTATGAGTTGTGGTGCTCAAAATACAAGTACAGACGGAGTGGTAATGCTCTATTCGAGTATTGGTAAAAGCTCTGTAACAGGTTTCCCTGGGCCATATAACGAAGGACGTACAGCGACACACGAGATTGGTCACTGGTTGGGTCTTCGTCACATCTGGGGTGACGGTGGTTGTGGGGTAGATGATTTCTGTAACGATACCCCTCTTTCTGATGCGTCAAACTTTGGATGTCCGACCACGAATAGTTGTGCTGACCCTGGAGGTGATCCGAATGACATGGTTGAAAATTACATGGACTATACAGATGACCTGTGTATGAACATTTTTACCTATGATCAAAAAATGCGTATGCGGACGGTTCTGGAAAACAGTCCGATCAGATACTCATTGATCAATTCTGATGCTTGTACACCTCCTACAACGAATGATGCTGCAATCGTAAACATTACCCAGCCATTTGGTGATAATTGTGCTGGTCCGATTACTCCGGTTGTGACCTTGAGGAACAGAGGGGCGAATAACTTAACTTCAGCAGTGATCAATTATACATTGAACAACGGCTCTGCTACAACTTTTAACTGGACAGGTTCGATCGCTCCGGGAGCAGAAGCGTCAATCACGTTGCCTGCATTTACAGCACCGCTTGGTGTTCACTTGTTCTCTGCATATCCAACACTTCCAAACGGTGTTATTGATCCGGATCCAACTTATGATACAACAGCTATTTATTTCGCGGTTTCAAATGGATACCAGCCAAATTATAGTCAGGATTTCGAAGCAGGAATTTTCCCTCCTGATGTTCGTTGGTATGTAGACAATCCAAACGGAGACTGTTTTGAGTGGGTTGGAGGTCCGTGTACTTCAAGTACTGGCAACTCTAATAACGTTGCTGCTTTGATGACGAATTACGGTAACCCTACTACTCAAGACGAATATTTATATACGCCATATTTTATCTTACCATGTAATGCTACTTCCGCTTCATTTGATTTCGATAAAGCTTATAGAAGAAGAGCGACTGGAGTAAATGACCGTTTGCGTGTTGAAATGTCTACTGATTGTGGTACTTCTTGGACAACAATCTTTGATCAGGCAGGAACGACTCTTGAGACGGTTGGTACAGTGTCAAATACTTATTGGATACCGAATGCAGCTGGTAACTGGGGAGCAGTGTCTCTTGATTTGATGCCATACGTGTTGGGTACTTCTCAGACAGTTCAATTCAGATTCAGAGCTACATGTGCCGGAAATGGAGGTAACCTTTATGTGGATAATGTTGCATTCAATGCAGTTACGCCAGGAGAAATTCAGGTTGATGTTGCTGGTGTTGAAGTATTGGATGAAGGTTACTATGATTATGGAGCGCAAGCAATAGGTGCACCGGTAACGGTAACATACACAATTACAAATACAGGTACATCGACGTTAACACTAACTCCTCCGATTACAATCACTGGTGATCCTGAGTTCGCTTTGAACACGTCGTTCGGTTCAACAAGTATTCCGGCTGGAGGTACAACGACTTTCAGTATTACTTACACTGCTTCCGGAGCAGGACCGTTCTCTGCGAATGTGAGTTTTGGAACGAACGATTGTGATGAGAGTACGTTTAATTTTGTGATCACCGGAACAGGAGATGTAGTTTTACCAACGGCTTTATTTACGAATACGCCATCTGTTGTTTGTGAGGGTGGTTCTGTTACTTACACGGACGCTTCTTCAGCGGCATCCGGATGGAACTGGACATTCCCTGGTGGTTCTCCAGCTACAGCTACAGGTCCTGGTCCGCATACGGTAACATATGCTACGGCGGGGACATACAGTGCTACTTTAGAGGCAACAAATGCTTTCGGAAGCGACATCTATACAAATCCTTCAGCTGTTGGAGTAGGGTCTAGCTCTTTGTCAACGATCACGTTGCTTACTCCTGTTAATGGCGAACTTGGAACAACAATTCCAACACTATTTACTTGGAACCCTTCACCTGATCCGGGTGTAACGTATGAGATTCAAATAGCGACAGACGCTGGATTTGCTGCAATTGTAGATCAAGCTGCGGGTATCGGTACAACGAGTTATACCAGCACTGCGCTTTCCTCAACTATGACCTATTTCTGGCGTGTGCGCGCAAGCAATGCGTGTGGAATTTCTGCATGGTCATCTGCATTTACATTTACAACCAACACTTGTGCAACTACAGATGCTACGGATGTTCCAATTGCAATTACGGCAACAGGAACTCCTACGATTACGTCAACAATTAACATACCTACAAGCGGTACGATCACAGATGTGAATGTATTGAACTTGATAGGAACACATACATGGGTATCAGACCTTACGGTTTCTCTAACTAGTCCTTTAGGAACAACAGTTACCTTATTTAGTGGAGTGTGTACCAACTTAGATAATTTCGATCTAAACTTTGATGACGCGGCAGCTTCCGCTACACTACCTTGTCCTCCAACAGGTGGTGGTACTTACCAACCTTCTGGCCTGTTGAGTGATTTCAACGGAGAGGACGCAGCAGGAAACTGGGTGTTAACGATATTTGATGCCTTTAATCAGGATGGTGGATCGTTGACAAGTTGGACACTTGAGCTATGTGTTGCTCCAGCGGCTCCTTGTAATAATCCGGATATTGCTACTGTTGGTGGTTCGACAACGATCTGCGAAGGAGGAACTACAACTTTATCGATTACCGCTGGTAACTTGAACGATGCGACTGATTGGCAATGGTACGAAGGATCATGCGGAGGAACTTCTGTTGGTTCAGGTACCTCAATAACAGTTTCACCAACGATTAGTACATCTTATTTTGTAAGAGGAGAAGGTGGATGTGTGGTTCCTGCAGGATGTCAGCAAGTAGATGTTACGGTCAATCCGATCTATAACTCAACCGAGAATCCGGTGATCTGTCAGGGAGATACCTATACTTATCCAGATGGAACAACAGGTACAGTAACTGAAACACATACAAGTAATTTGACAAGTGTTGTAACTGGTTGTGATTCAATTATTGTTTCAAATCTTACGGTGAATCCAGCAGCTAGTGCAGTGACATTGAGTACTCCGGCAAATGGCACTACGGGGGTAACGTTGCCAGTTTCATTTAGCTGGACGTCAGCTCCTGAACCGGGAGTTACTTACAATATTCAAATTGCTACTGATGCAGGGTTTACATCAATTGTTGATCAAGCTTCAGGTTTAGCGACGACAACTTATCTAAGTAATACACTTGCGCCGAATACAACGTATTATTGGCATGTTGAAGCGGCGAATACATGTGGTTCTGCAGGATATACATCCGCATTCAGCTTTACCACGGGAAGCTGTGTTACGATAGCAGCTACGGACGTTCCTGTTACAATTTCAGCGACTGGAACACCAACTATAACGTCTGTTATCAATTTCCCTTATTCAGGAACTATTACGGATGTTAATGTGATTGATCTTGTGGGGAATCACACCAAGATCCGAGATCTTGTAGTGACGTTGACAAGTCCTACAGGTACAGTGGTGGAACTATTTAATCAGGTTTGTAATAATCAGAATGACTTCAATGTAGATTTCGATGATGCTGCAGCATCTGCAACATTGCCATGTCCTCCAATCGATGGGAATGCGTATCAACCATCTGGATTGCTTTCTGATTTCAATACAGAAGATCCACTGGGTAACTGGACACTTACTATCATGGATATGGCCAACACAAACGGTGGTGCACTTACTGGCTGGTCACTTGAAGTGTGTATAGATCCAGTCGTTGCATGTACAGATCCTGATGTGCCAACCGTTACGGCGAGTGCAGTTACGTGCGAGGGAGAGGTTTCTACATTGACAATTTCCGGGAACTTAAATGACGCAACAGCATGGTATATTTATGAAGGCTCTTGTGGAGGTACACTATTGGGTTCAACTGCAACAACGACATTCGATGTAACACCAACTGCTCCAGGAACTACTTATTACGTGCGTGGTGAGGACGGAGCTGGATGTGTGAATGAAGCATTAATATCGTGTGGTACTGTAACTGTGAATGTAAATGCTATTCCATCAGCGCCTGTTGTAACAGTTACAGATGGATGTGGATCGTCTACATTAACAGCAACAGGAAGTAACTTGTTGTGGTCAACAGGAGAGACGACAGCATCGATCACAGTAACAGCTGCCGGAGCATACACGGTAACACAAACAGTTGGTGGTTGTACATCAACTGCTGCAACTGGAAATGCTAACCCAACAGCAATACCGTCAGCCCCTGTTGTAACAGTAACAGACGGATGTGGTTCATCTACATTGACAGCAACAGGAAGTAACTTGTTGTGGTCAACAGGAGAGACAACAGCTATTATTACAGTTACAGCTGCGGGTCCATATACGGTAACGCAAACGGTAGGAGGTTGTACATCAGCACCTGCAACAGGAAATGCTAACCCAACAGCGATTCCATCATCGCCTGTAGTAACCGTAACAGATGGATGTGGAACATCAACATTAACAGCAACGGGAACAAACTTGTTGTGGTCAACAGGAGAGACGACAGCATCGATCACAGTAACAGCTGCCGGAGCATATACGGTAACACAAACGGTTGGTGGTTGTACATC
>SBGS01000124.1 GCA_006226555.1 Bacteroidota bacterium | reverse complement strand
ATGGTGATCACCAATGAGCTTTCCTTTACGCCTGCAATGCCACGTGAAAGCATCGCCAATGGTGTGCGCGACTGTCCATAGGAACGCGCCGCTTCCATGATCCCAGGTATTTCCAGATCGAGTAGGGGAGCAATGGTGTCCGGTGTTTTGTCTCTTTTAGAAAGACCTGTTCCGCCAGTGAAGAGGATGAGGTCAGTGCCTTTTTCTACCTCTGTCAGAAAGGTGTTTTTTATGAGCTCCGGTTCGTCAGGAATGATTGTGTAGTTACCGATGCTCACTCCAATCGTCTCAAGCTTGTTGATGATCGCTTTTCCGGCCTTGTCTTCACCCTGACCTGCACTGATCGTATCGGAACAAACGATTACGGCAGCGTTGATCGCATCTTTGTACTTGTCTTTGAAGTCAGATTTTCCGCCTTTCTTCGATAGCAATTTTATCTGATCGATCGTAATGCCTTTATCGATGGGTTTCAGCATGTCGTAGATGGTCAAGGCAACAACACTCGCCGCATGCATGGCTTCCACTTCCACACCTGTTTTGTAGATCGTTTTGATCGTTACCAGGATCTCAATACTTTGTTCGTTTAGCTTGTAATCGATGGCAGTGTATTCAACAGGAAGCGGATGGCAATCAGGTATCATGTCTGCTGTGCGCTTGGCGGCAAAAAGTCCAGCCGTTCGGGCAACTTCCAAAACGTTTCCTTTGGGAACTTTCAGCTCCTGTACCGCACAGATCGTTTCCGGAGAACTGGTGGTTACTGTAGCCGAAGCAACGGCTTCTCTTAATGTGGTGCTCTTATGTGTAATATCGATCATTGTAATGGGGTATTTTCTTTCCAAACATGTGAACCGTCTTCCAGGATCTCTTTTCCGAAGATCGGAACGCGTGCTTTGATGGCTTCTACGAGATAAACGATGGCTTCATTTGCTGCCCTGCGGTGACCGGATGAAACAAATACAAAGAGACAGATCTGTCCTTTTTCAACACGTCCAATACTGTGGTAAATGTGCATACAGGTAAGCTCGAACTTTTCGAATGTTTCTTCCCTGATCTCATGCATGATGCGTTCTGCCATTTCTTCATGTGCACTGTATTCGATCGCGACTACTTCCTGTCCATCGATCTGATCTGCACGCACCTGTCCCAAAAAGATCTGGTGTGCGCCAATGTTGGTCTTATGCTGATGCTTGGCGATCGAGTCTGCAATAAATGCCGGATCGATCGGTCCGTCTTTTAATGTCTTTTTCATGCGTTGCGTTCTTTTTGCTGGATGAAACCATAGGTACCTCCATCTACGTTAATAAGGTTTTGATAGCCTTTTGAGCTGAGAAAATCTATTGCACTCTGACTGCGACTTCCGCTTGCACAGATCACATAAACATCACCCGATTGAGGAATTTCGTCCAAACGATGTGGAATTTCATTGAGCGGGATCAGCTTTCGTTCGTAATCCGATACGATCGGTTCTTCGTCTTCTTCTCGCACATCGATAATGGTTAATTCGGTTTTATCGAGTGCATAAAAGTCTTGTGGGGATATACGTTTCATGCATGAGGATGTATAGCTATGTTCTTTTCGCGTTGCTTTGAGGATGTGTAGACTGTAATTTCTTGTGGTCAGTACACCGATCTCATTGTTAGGCAGCTCCGGATCTTCAATGAAATAACGGATCACAAGATCAGCCTGGAAGGAAGCAATGAGTCCGCACAAAGGACCCAAAACGCCCGTTTCCGCGCAGGTTTGCTGGTCGATCTTTCCATTGTTTTCCGGGAAAAAGCAGCGATAGGTTGGCCCCGATCGGTGATTGAGCAGTCCGAATTGTCCTTCGTAGCGATGGATTGCGCCAAAGACGAGCGGTTTGTTCAGTAGCACACAAAATTCATCGATGAGGTAGCGCGTTTCAATGGAATCACTGCAGTCCACCACGAGGTCGTGTGTTTTGATCAGATCAGCTGCATTATCACGCGTAAATCGCTCTGGAACTGCGGCGAGCTTGATCTCGGGATTGAGCTTGTGCAGGTTGGAAACGGCGGCTTCAGCTTTCAATTGATCTACCTGATCAGTGCGGTAAAGTGTTTGACGGTGCAGGTTAGAGATGTGCACAGAATCGTGATCGACGACTGTGATATTTCCTATTCCCGATCCGGACAAATAGAAGAGCAGGGGAGAACCAAGACCTCCGGCACCAATCACAAGCACACGTGCACGCGATAAGCGATCTTGTCCGCTGGGTCCGATCTCAGGCAAAAGTAATTGTCTGCTGTAACGTTCTATGTCCTTTTCTTCAAACATTATCCTCCTGCAAATGGTGGTAATAGGGCGATCTCCTTCGATAGCTCAGGATCAAGCTCAGCGCCGATCATACCGTCAACCGCTATTGTAAACGACATGTCTTGGAGAGAAGGGTAAGTCGTCGTGACAAACGCTTCGATCGTTCGATCCTTGATCAGGTCGACTGAGATTTCCTCTTTTTGTCTGCCCGTTCGCTCTGCGATTGCTCCAAAATATAATATGTTGATCGTTCTGCTCATATCAATAGGTCCTGCTGTGTGTTTACATTCGTTAAACTCGTTTTCGTATAGCCTTTAAGCGTAGAAGCGTCTATGATTTCAGCGTCCAGTGATTCAATAAAGCGCATGACCTTCAGCTCATTCAGCTCGATCAGCTCTTCCAGCTTTCTAGCCCCGTCTTTGTGAAAGATGCCGAATAGCGGTTGTAATCTGCCTTCAACCGATACGATCACATGCTGGAGCATTTTTCCTTTGTCGACAAATGACTGTATAAGGTCTGAAGAAACATAGGGAAGGTCACAGCTGATCACAAAAACACGATCACTAGTAGTATGCGATAGTGCCGTGTAAATGCCGCCCAAAGGTCCTTTTTCACTTACTTTATCTTTAATACAGCTCTTAGGGTCAAGATCGGGGAACTCGCTTCTTCCAATGACGTATATCGCGTTAAATCCCGCAGCAGCGATCGCACGATAGATACGATCAAGCATGGTATCGCCATCCACGACGTGTTGCGCCTTGTCCGAACCAAAACGACTGCTTTTACCGCCGGCCAGTATGTATGCACTTATCTCCATAGCTGACTGAACTCGATTTCTTTTTCTTTCAGGAAGGCCTTGTGATCATGCTCGAGCTGTTCGTACATCGAGATGATCTCATGAGCCTTTGGAGTGAGCTTTGCACCGCCGCCACCTTTTCCGCCGGGAGACAATTCTACCAATGGAACAGAAGAATAGGCGTTCATTTCACGCACTTGCTCCCAGGCTTTGCGGTATGAAATATTGATCGCAGTAGCTGCCTTTGAAAGAGATCCTTTTTCACCGATCATCTTCAGTAGAACAACCCTGCCTTTGCCAAGGTTAACGCCCGCTTGGTTTTCAATCCAGATCTTTCCTTTGAGACTCATTTTGGTTATGCATTTCCGTGCATAACGCTAAAGTAATCATTAAAGGGGTAATTTAAAAGCTTCGAACTGCTGTCCTTTTTCACAGGCATTGAACTCATCCGGAATGATAAGGATGGCATTCGAATCGCGCCAGGCGTTCAGCATGGCTGAGCTTTGATGGGAGAGCACCTGAACAGTTGAACCTGTGATGCGCGCTCGGATAAAATTGGTCAACGTGCCTTTTTTCATGAAATCGTGTTCCAGCGTTACCGTTGTTTTTTCGAGAAAGGGCTCGGATCGGTTGGTAAGTCCTTCGATCGCTTTGAGCACATAGATGTAAAAACTCGTCAGGGCAGAGGAAGGATTACCGGGAAGTCCAAATACAACCTTGCGTTCCTTTCTTCCGAAGTATAAGGGCTTACCAGGTTTCTGTCGGACTTTATAAAAGACTTCTTCAACGCCATTCTCCGTCAATGCCTGTCGCACGAAATCGTAATCTCCCACAGAGATTCCTCCCGAGATCAATACCATATCGGCGGTATCAAGCGCTCTAGCTACAGCTATTTTTAAGGTGTTCAGGTCATCTTCCACCTTCTCCGTTTCTGCATCAAAACCGAAGCTTTTCAGTGCTGCTAACAGCATAACAGAGTTTGATTCATAGATCTGTCCCGGGTGCAGTGGATTTCCTCGTTCTCCCAGCTCATTACCGGTTACCAGTATTTTGATACGCGGTTCAGGAGTAACAGTAAGGTGTGTGAACCCATTGGAAGCAATGAATCCAACACTTCCGGGGTTGAGTATGTGACCTTTGGAAATCAGCTTTTCACCTTTCGTGTATTGTTCTCCTCTTGAGCGAATATTCAATCCTGCTTTACCATCCGTGATGCGGATAATATTGTCTTCATGGATAACATTTTCCTGTTGGATAACCGTGTTTGCACCTTTGGGTACCATTTCTCCGGTATAGATCCTTGCGCATTCTCCCGGCGAAAGTGAAATGCCGTCTGCGTCGTCTCCGGCCTGGATCACGCCGATTACGGTGTATTGCTCAATCGTATCGTTCCAGTTTACAGCATAGCCATCCATGGCAGACTGATCGAAAGGAGGCATGTCCAAGTGCGCTTCGATATCGGTTGCTAATACGTATCCAACGGCTTCCTGTATAGGGAGCTGGATCTCTTCAAGTGGAAGACAGTTTGTATTGATCCTATCCAAGGCTTCTTTTACCGGTATCATCAGAATACGTTTTCTATCAGCTCCTCGAGCGTCGGTTTAACTTCGTTGAGGATCATTTTTTTCTGATCGCGCAGGATAGTGATCGTCTCGCACGAGCTGGATAAAACCAGTTCTACATCGTGTGACGTAAATATGACGCACTTATTTTCTTTCTCCGCAATCGCTATCAATTGATCAACCAGCTTTCTCTTGTTTGTATAGTCAAGATAAGCTGTTGGTTCATCCAAAAGGATATACGGTGTATTTTGAGCAAGGGCTTTTGCGACAGCAGCCATTTGTCGTTCACCGTCACTAATGGCATCCATTGAACGGTCTTTCAAGTGGGAAATACCGCACAGACCGATACTCTTTTCTACGGCTTCAAGATCTTCTTTTCTCAATGTTCCGAATGCGTTCAGGTAAGGAGTACGACCAAGTGATACGTAATCCTGAACGGATATATATTCGGCTAACGCCGGTCGGCTTGAAACGAATGAAATGTACTCCGTTTTGTCTTTTGGATCCATTGAACGTAGATCCGATGAATCGATGCTTATTTCATCAGAAGACAGAAACGAAGATTCACCCAAAAGACATCTGAGAAAAGTGGTTTTTCCCGCTCCGTTCTTTCCAAGGATCACGTAGGTGTTTCCCTTTTTCAATTCCAGCTCCTGGATCGACAGTAGGGGAGTTTCGTACCCAATAGACGTATTAAGAATGCGTATCATTTCAGGCGTTTAAAAAGAATGAATACAACAATTGGAGCACCTATGATCGATGTGATGGCATTGATCGGTATGAGTACATGACTTTCCAGCAAAAGGACAATGAGGTCTGAAAGTAACAGGAAGAGTGCGCCACAGATTACCGATCCCAGGATCAGCGTTTTGTGTTCCTGTGTTTTAAATACGATGCGCACAATGTTTGGAACTGCCAGACCAACGAAGGCAATTGGTCCGCAATAGGCTGTTACGATACCTGCAAGCAATGCCGTAATTCCAATCAGACCATATTTTAGTCGGGCAGTATTTATTCCGTGTAATTTGGCTTCTTGAAATCCCAGTACAAGAATATTCAGTGATCGAACACTGATCAGTGAAAAAATGATTCCTACAGCGAAGAATGCAAGCAGGATCGGCGTATCCGACAACTGAACCTTTTGCAAGGAACCTAGTCCCCATAATGTGAAGCGCTTCAGATCTTGCATGTGACTCATTTGTTGCAGTATGGCAATGAAAGCGGAAGTAAAGCTTCCGATCATGATACCCGTCAATAAGAGGGTGATCTGATTCTTCGAAAAGCGAGAGAATAAGAGAATCACGATCCCGAACAGGAAAGCACCGAGCAGTGCGTTGAAAATGAGTCCGTATTGTGATGTGATAAAGGAAAGTCCTGTCATGGTTGCAATCGCCACGAATAAACTCGCGCCCGAGTTGATTCCGAGTACGTATGGTCCGGCGAGCGGGTTTTGAAACAACGTTTGCATCAGCAATCCGGCTATCGAGAGAGCGCCACCCGCTATGATCGCAGTGATCATTCTTGGTATTCGGATCTCGCGCATGATGACTTCAGCACTGTTTGCCGGGTCAAAATCAGATAAACTTTTGATCAGTACATCAAAGTTAAGGTCATAGACTCCTGTGAAAATATGCAGAACAGCTGCTACAGGAATGAGCAGGGCAATGATCAGTAATATGCTGACATGCTTTCGTTTCAAGATCGATCAGTCTATTTTGCTATAAAAATAGTAATTCCCGTCTGCGAGAACTCCCGGGTGAAAGATCCTTATCAGATCTTCGAGCACATGATGCGGTTCGATCGCAGATCTTTCCCAAAACAAATTCATGTTTCCGGAGTAGCAATAAACGTTTTGATAGCTAGGTATTCGGTGTGCAAGTGGGGTATTCGAGATGATCTCTGATTTTTTACTAAATCCCGGGTTGATCCAGATGTCTGTTTTCGGAGCTTCCAATATCTCTTCCATAGAATAGCTGAGACTTCCGGTGCCTTCCGTTTTGGCAAATACATAATCGCCTTTTGCATCCGCTATGAGCTTGGCTACATAGCTGTTTCCTGCAGGCGCCCACCATACGTCTCCTATCAGATTGCCCGAAAGCACTTTTGGACGTGTTTCAATATGGGTTATTTTAGCTTTGAGTGCCTTATAGGCCTCACTAACCCTGTTATAATAGTCTTCTGCTTCTTGACGTTGATTTGTGATCGCCCCTATCACCTTGATCCATTCTGCTTTTCCAAGCGGCTCATTTTCACGCCAGTCGTAGATAGGGATCGTACTGATACCTAATTGAGCTAATTTTTCTGCGTTGGGAAATTTGTCACCAAATCCGCTATAGAGAACGATGTCAGCGCCACTGGCAATAATAGCTTCGACGTTTATAGAAGTTTCATCTGAATAGGCTTTGATCTTTTTTGCTTCTATTGCTTTTTTGATAGCGGGGTCGTAAATGTATTTCTCCTCAGGAACACCGATCAGTACATTACTTTTTTCCAATGCGAGGAACATTCCCAAAGAAGTAGTAGAAAGACAAATGACCTTGTGCGCTTTGGTCTGGTCAATCGTGATCTCCTGTTCGATCTTACCTGTATTGGGATCGAATAACTTCAATAACACGTCAGATCCGTTTTCTACCAGATCAAAATGACGGGAAGTAATAGCAGAAAGCTTTGCCGGTTTAACTTCCTTAGAGGGAGCTCCACAGCTGGCAAAGAGCAGGATAAGAAAAGGATAAAAGATCTTCACGTTACAAATATCGCATAAAACAAAAAAGCCTCCCGAATTTCGAAAGGCTTTTTCAATAAGGATGAAGCGTTAATTATTCACCAATAACTTCAAACGTGAACGTTGTTTTAACGTCTTTGTGAAGGTTAGCGATTGCTTCGTAAGTTCCAACTTCTTTGATCGGTTCGTTAACGATCTTGATCGATTTACGGTCAAGTTCAACACCTGAAGCTTTTAAAGCGTCAGAAAGTTGAATCGTGTTTACTGAACCGAAGATCTTTCCTTTATCTCCTGCTTTCGTAACGATTGTTACTTTGATCGCTTCTAGTTTTGAACCAAGTTCCTGAGCTTCAGCAAGGATTTTAGACTCTTTGTGAGCTTTTTGCTTCATGTTTTCAGCATGAACTTTCTTAGCTGATTCAGTTGCCAAAACAGCGTATCCTTGAGGAATCAAGAAGTTTCTACCGTAACCAGGTTTAACAGTAACGATATCGTTTGCATAACCTAGGTTATCAACGTTTTTCTTCAATATTACTTCCATCGTATCTTAATTTCTTAAGGTTAATTACTTAAGCATATCTCCCACGTAAGGAAGAATTGCAATGTGACGTGCACGCTTGATCGCTTTGTTTACTTTCTTCTGGTATTTAGCAGAAGTTCCTGTGATTCTTCTAGGAAGGATCTTTCCTTGCTCATTTACAAGGCGTAACAAGAAATCAGCGTCTTTGTAGTCGATAAAACGGATACCGCTCTTTTTGAAACGGCAGTATTTGTTCTTTTTGATCTCGATGTTGATCGGATTCAAATATCTAATATCATTTTGAGCCATTGTCTACTTTTTTAAAATTGAAAATTAAGCCTCAGCGCCAACAGCCTTAGCATTACCCATTTTTGCTCTACGCTTTTCAGCATAAGCCAAATGATCTTTGTCCATTTTTACAGTTAAGAAACGCATAACACGCTCATCACGCTTCATAGACAATTCTAAATCAGCAACAACGTTACCTTCAGCTTGGAAATCAAGAAGGAAATAGAAACCTGTAGATTTTTTCTGGATTGGATAAGCCAGTTTTTTCAATCCCCAGCTCTCAGAGTAGTTGATTTTACCACCCAAAGATTTAATTTCACTCTCGAATTTCTGTACTGCTTCCTTTGCCTGATCCTCAGACAAAACGGGAGTTAAAATGAAAACAGTTTC
>SBGS01000247.1 GCA_006226555.1 Bacteroidota bacterium | reverse complement strand
TTCGGTGAACGATGCAGATAAGGTAGCGATGTTAAAAGACTCTCTTGTTAGTGAGCTTTTGAATTATTATCATACTTACCCGAATGATCCATTTGCTCCTGAATGTCTGGATAAGGTTCATTTTATTTACTCATCGCAGATGAACTACGTTGAAGCTGCAAAATATGCGGATACGCTTATTGATAAGTATCCAGATTACATCAATCGACCAATGGTGATTGAAAGTCAGTACAATAATTATGACATGTTCATTAAGCCTCGCAATATGGATAAGGCAAAGTACTATCTCGAGTTGCTTTTGAAGGAGGATAAGGAAATGGATAAACAACGTCGTGCAGATTTCGAATATCGTTTGGAATATATCGACCTGACCATAGAGCAGTTGATGGAAAGAAACATGACGGAGCTGAATTGATCATCCTGTTAACGATGTGTTAAAATCCAAAGAGCCTTAAATTCTTGCACTATATTTGATTCAGACAAAATCAAAACTTAAAAACGAATTGATATGAAAAAGTTATTATTCTCTCTATTGATGGTATTCGCAGCAGGAACAGTTGGAACTGCAGTTGCTCAGGAAGTTGAAAACGGTGCGAAGATCGAGTTTGAAAAAGAAGTTCACGACTACGGTACAATTGAAAATGGTGCTAACGGTGAGTGTACTTTCGAATTCAAGAACACAGGAAATGCTCCATTGATCATTTCAAATGCAAAAGGATCTTGTGGATGTACAGTTCCATCTTGGCCAAAAGAGCCAATTGCTCCAGGTAAAACAGGAACAATTACTGTAAAGTATGATACTAAGCGTGCTGGCGCGATCAACAAATCAGTTACAATCACTTCAAATGCAGTTAATGCACCTACTAAAGTGATCCGTATCAAAGGTAATGTTAAGCCTGCACCTACATCAGGAGCGCCTGTTAACACATCAGGAGCGCCTACAAACAACTAATGAAGTTATCATTATTGATCATAACGTTTCAATTAATATCCGCCCTTGGCTTCGGTCAAGAGGCGGATTTTTTTGTTGAAAAGCCAATACATAAATTCCCCAAAACGTACGAAGGCGTTGTTTTAGAACACACGTTTCGCATCGAAAACAGAGGAGATATTCCGCTTATCATTTCTTCCTACTCCGTTGGTTGTTCATGCACGAAAGTGGTCTTACCGAAGGAGCCTATCCCACCCGGAGGTCATTTTGACCTAAAGGTTACGTTCGATTCAGCCGGGAAATATTATTATCAGGATCGCACGATCATCTTAAAAACAAACACCAAGTCTGGTGAAGAAAAAGTTCGCTTTAAAGTGAATGTAATTCCAAAAAATGAGTAGTCATATCAATCTGACTACTTGTTGAAAAGTATACCCTTTTTCTCGTTTTCTTTCCCTCAGGATTACTTAATTTTAAAGTCTTCCTAGAATTACCATGTACATTGTATTCGATACAGAAACGACGGGTCTTCCGAGAGATTGGGATGCACCGATAACAGACACGGACAACTGGCCGCGCGTCGTGCAGATCGCATGGCAGGTACATGATGAGATGGGGAAGCTTGTTGAGCATAAGGATTACCTCATTCGTCCTGATGGCTATGATATTCCTTATGATGCAGAACGCATACATGGTATCTCAACCGAGTTAGCGGAACAGCGGGGTATCCCGATGGAGGACGCATTGGTGGAGTTCAATGAGGCTTTAAAAAAGGCAAAATTTGTCGTTGGACAGAACATTACATTCGATCTTAATGTATTGGGTTGTGAATATGTTCGATATGATCAGCCGACTCCCATGCTGGATATGCCGATCCTTGATACGTGTACCGAAGGAACAGCTGATCTTTGTAAAATACCCGGAGGTAGAGGAGGGAAGTTCAAGCTGCCTACGTTGACAGAATTGCACGAATTCCTTTTTCATGAACCTTTTGCAGAGGCGCACAATGCAACAGCCGATGTTGAAGCAACAGCACGTTGTTTCCTGGAGCTGATCCGAACAGGACATTTTACTCCGGAGCAGCTGGGTGTTGAAGAGCGTTTGATCGAAGATTACAAAGCCTTCAATCCTCGTCCGATCGGAATGATCGGCTTGAAGCATCTGAATTTAAAGGCTGAAAGCGCAGCGTTAAAACAGGCTGAGAGCACAGAGCTTCATATTTCTGATCATATACTTGATGAGAACAGACAACGTCTGGAGCAATGCAGTTATGCCCATTTGCACAATCATACGCAGTTTACGATCCTGCAGTCTACTATTGATGTAAATGGATTGGTAAATAAGGCCGGGCAACTCGGAATGCGAGCTGTTGCTCTGACCGATACCGGTAATATGATGGCAGCCTTTCATTTTGAGAAAGCAGTTGCAAATTATAACAATGGTATCAGGCAAAAACGTGAAGAGGCAGAGGAGAATGGCGGCGTTTTTGAAGGGCAGGAATTACTTCCAATAATTGGTTGTGAATTCAATATTTGTCGCGATCATACGGATAAGTCTCAAAAAGACAACGGATATCAGGTAGTCTTCTTAGCCAAAAACAAAAACGGTTACCAAAACCTGATCAAAATGGCATCCATTGCGTACACGCAAGGGATGTACTATGTGCCGAGGATCGATAAGCAGGTCGTACAGGAATTTAAAGATGATATTATCGTTCTGACAGGTAATCTTTATGGAGAAGTTCCTTCGTTGATATTGAATGTAGGAGAGTCTCAGGCCGAAGAAGCATTGATCTGGTGGAAAGAGCAGTTTGGAGATGATCTATATATCGAGATCATGCGACATGGGCAGGAAGATGAGAATCGCGTCAATGATACGTTGATCAAGTTTTCAGAGAAGCACGGAGTTAAGCTGGTGGCTACCAATAACACATTCTACCTGAGTGAGCATGATGCAGAAGCACATGATGTACTTCTCTGTGTAAAGGATAATGAACTGGTACGCACGCCAAAAGGTAGAGGACGAGGATATCGTTATGGTCTCGATAACAATCAATATTACTTCAAGTCACAGGAAGAGATGAAGGACCTATTCCTTGATCTTCCTCAGGCGATTGAGTCGATCGATGAGATCATAGATAAATGCGAGCATTACAGGTTGGCGCGTGAAGTATTGCTTCCCGCGTTCGAGATCCCGGAAGAGTTCAGAGATCCTTTGGACGATGAAGATGGGGGAAAACGAGGAGAGAATAATTACCTCCGCCACCTTACCTACGAAGGAGCTAAAAAACGATACGGTGAACTAACAGATGAAATTACCGATCGACTAGATTTTGAGTTAGCGACGATCGAACGAACAGGATATCCCGGTTATTTCCTGATCGTACAGGATTTTTGTCAGGCAGCGCGGGATATGGGTGTTTCTGTAGGTCCTGGTCGTGGTTCGGCAGCGGGTTCTGCGGTAGCGTACTGTACGGGAATTACAAATGTTGATCCCATTAAGTATGACCTCCTATTTGAGCGCTTCCTAAATCCTGATCGTATTTCCATGCCGGATATCGATATTGACTTTGATGATGAGGGTCGTGGTAAGGTGATCGATTGGGTGATCAAAAAATATGGTTCAAATCAGGTCGCTCAGATCATTACCTATGGTACCATGGCTGCGAAGTCATCTGTTAGAGATGCCGCACGAGTAATGGATCTGCCATTAGGAGATGCTGATCGCCTGGCAAAACTGATCCCTGATATTTCACTTTCTAAGTTATTTGGATTATCAGAAGAAGATCTCCGTGACAAGTTGAAAAACAATGCGGATGATATAAAGCGGGCGCAGGAGCTAAAAGCAATTGCGCAAGGTGAGGATCTGGCAGCTAAAGTGATACAAAAAGCACGTGATCTTGAAGGTTCAGTGCGAAATACAGGGATTCATGCCTGTGGAGTGATCATTACACCGGATGACATCACAAAATTTGTTCCTGTTGCAACGGCTAAGGATTCAGATATGTACTGTACGCAGTACGATAACTCTGTAGCGGAAGAGGCCGGGTTGCTAAAAATGGACTTTCTTGGGCTGAAAACCCTGACCCTCATCAAACACGCCGTAAATAATGTTCGTGAGACGAAAGGAGAAGAGCTTGAGCCGGATAATTTCCCGATCGACGATGAAAAAACTTATGAGCTTTTCCAGCGCGGTGAAACAGTAGGAATATTCCAGTACGAATCCCCGGGGATGCAAAAGTACATGAGAGAGCTGAAACCAACGGTATTTGCAGATCTCATTGCGATGAATGCCCTTTATCGTCCTGGACCTTTGGAATATATACCATCATTTATTCGTCGAAAGCACGGAGAAGAGGAGATCGTATATGACCTTGATGCCTGTGAAGAATACCTGGACGAGACTTATGGTATTACCGTTTATCAGGAGCAGGTAATGCTCTTGTCTCAAAAGCTAGCCGGCTTTACTAAAGGTGAGGCTGATACTTTGAGAAAGGCAATGGGTAAGAAGCAAAAGGCCGTTTTGGATAAAATGAAGCCTTTGTTCATTGAGAGAGGTGCGGAGAACGGACATGACGTGGATCGTTTGGAGAAGATCTGGAAGGACTGGGAGGCATTTGCATCCTATGCCTTCAACAAATCTCACTCTACATGTTACGCCTGGATAGCCTATCAAACGGCATATCTAAAAGCAAATTATCCGGCTGAGTACATGGCATCTGTTCTCAGTAATAACATGAGCGATATAAAACAGGTTTCCTTCTTCATGGAAGAATGCAAGCGCATGGGAATACCTGTATTAGGACCTGATGTTAATGAATCCAACCTATATTTCACCGTGAACAAGGAAGGAGCAATCCGCTTTGGTTTAGGAGCGATCAAAGGATTAGGTACCGGGCCTGTAGAAGAGATCATCCGTGAAAGAGATGAAAATGGACCTTTCAAAAACATATTTGATCTTGCAAAGCGCGTAAATCTTAGGGTTTGTAATAAGAAGGCCTTTGAAAGCCTGGCGTATGCAGGAGGTTTTGATTCCTTTCCGGGAGTTCATCGCGCTCAGTATTTCCAGGAAGACAATTCAGGGAAAAGCTTCTTGGAACAGGTGATGCGTTATGGATCCGGATTCCAGGATAGCGAAAATTCTTCTCAAGCATCATTATTTGGAGGAGATTCAGGAGTTAAGCTTCCGGAGCCACAGATCCCTCAGGCGGAAGAATGGGGGAATATTTATGCGCTTAACAAGGAGAAAGAAGTGATCGGAATGTTCATTTCGGGACACCCGCTTGACGATTTCCGTATTGAGATAGAGTCATTTTGTACGGGTAATGTCGGCATGTTGAATGAAATGGAGGTTCATCTCAATAAGGAGATCCTGATTGCCGGGATCGTGACGGAGGCAGAAAGCAGATTCACGCGCAAAGGAGATCCTTTTGGAACATTGCTGATCGAGGACTACAATGACTCGCATAAGTTGTTTTTATGGCGTGAAAATTACTTGAAGTTCAAGCATTTTTGTGTACCAGGCACCTTTGTGAGTATAAAGGGAAGGATCGAAATACCTAGAAATCGGAAAGAACCGGAATTTACAATAGCTTCTATTGATCTGTTACAGAATCTTAGAGATTCAAAAGCGAATGGATTGCACTTAAAATTGAATACGAAGCAGATCGATCAATTATTGATCGACGAGTTAAACAAGTTGTTCATGGATAATCCGGGTAGCTGTCCTGTTCAATTCACCATTGCTGATCCTTTGGCTGAGATGGATATTAAATTGACTTCCAGAACGGTGAAAGTGAACTTGAATAATGACTTCTTCAAAAGATTAAAATCGATTGATCTAGATTTTGAGATCAAATAGTTGTCTCAGCTCACGCAGTTCATCAGCTTTTTCGGTTTTACCTTCCTGTTCGTACGCAATGATCAGGTTTGTGATCATTCTGTTGATGATGGTAGTATTTGAACAAGGCTCGTAATACTCGAGCTCTTTATCCCGATTTAAATTTTCAAGGTAACTGTCAATTTCTTGCTTATCGAAGATGGTTCCTTTGGAATATGGGTTGATATAAAAAAGGACACCGTGATGTTCGTCTTCGGAGAAATGCTTCAATATTCCATCTGTATCCAGGTAGGCTGCAATGAAGTGATTGGGTAAATTAACACCGTAAACAGGCATATCCAAACGTTGAGCTACAATTGAATAAATGATGGCTATGCTAAGAGGATTGCCTTTCTTGCTCTCCAGTACAAGGTTGATATAAGAATTGAACGGTGAATAGTAATCGCTTCCTGCACCTCGAAATCCTATTTTTCCGAAAAATACCTTGTTGAATATTCTGATCTTTTCGTAAGCGGTTTGATATTCGTTGATCTCGAGCCAGATCTGTTTTTTGATCGATTCGATTTGAGCCTCAATTTCTGCATACTCAATAGATGGGTAGTGGTATTTAGCCACAATTACGGCTCCTTCGAGCAGGTCCTTTTCAGTGCTGTTTATCCATTCCTTAAGTGATGATCTTACGTTCTCATATTGAATGGAGTGTACGATCTCTTCAAGTCTGGATCTGAATTCAGGTCCCAGCTCTGTGTTTTCCCACGATTCTTCCAGTAGCGGTATTGCATCATATCCCTCTTTAAGAATGGCTTCTCTTACCTGATGAAAGATATTTTCATCCGGATCATCCAGAAGGGTTATTAATGCTTTGAGTTTTTCCCGCTCCATTTGACAAAGCTATGAAGGTTCGTTATTGAAATACCGAGCATTCAAATTGAATTTCCATGCTCATGTGTTAATTCTTAAAAAAAAGTTGAAACCTTTTTAAGATGATTGCGTTAGATATAATACGGATCAATTATTAACAATTACAGGTTAAGAAAAGGAGGCTTCGAAAGAGGCCTCTTTTTTATTTTAGTAATGCGATGAGCTCCGAAATGGTTGCAGCATTTTCTTTGGTTCGAAGGGCTTCGTATATTTTAACTTTTTCTTTTTTAGTCAGGTGCCATGAAAGTGAGATCTTTTCATCGCGTCTTTCCATTAGGTTTAGCGTTGCAACTTTCACATCGAAAGGCAGACCGTGTTTTGCGTATCGGATCATTTCTTCTTGATCAAAACTTTGTACTCGCGGGAAGTTCTTATACATGTTTCCGAAAGGCAAGCTGAGCTTACTGAGGAAAGAAACATTATCTATTTGTTCGTTCTTCATGAGCTTTCTGGTGTCTCTGATTTGAACGACGATAACGCCTGAAGTATTTTCCTTGATCCAATCTTTCAGTTTTTCAAGATAGAGCAAGGTATTTTTGGTTCCATAATTGTCTCGAATCCCTGCATCCATAAGTAGAACTTCCGGTTCTGTTGGCAGAGTGATCATCGGCATAACGAACGGAAAAGTTGCACTTGCGCGCAGTACAGAAGAGAAGCGAATATCTTTTGCTGCCTGCTCTCCAAAAAATGTTTGAAAATCAATGTTCTCTTCAAGGAAAGAAGGGTCTTTCGTGAGGAAGGATAAATTCTGAGATCCTATCAGCATTCTTCTCCCATCATTAACGATAGTCGGTGAAAAGATCATGGTTGGGATGGTTCCGGATTTTTCGTATTTGGAAAAATAGGAAAGTCTTTTGTCCAGAATGAAGTCGGTATTACGATTCAATTGAAGTTCAAAACCATAACCACGATCTATTGTGTATCGATGACCATTGTATTCTGCTTTTTGATATCGGATCAAAATATCGTTCGTTGAGGCCATAAAACTGAGCTTGTTCAGAATGTCCTTACCCATGTTGTTCAGGTAGAGGGAGTCGGAAATATTGATCCGATTGGTCGTGTCTAGTTCGGAAGCTAATACTATGGATCTGTAATATGCTGCGCCGATCATTCCTCCGGAAGCGCCTGTGATCATTTGAGTTTGAGCTGTAGAGCTACCGTCAGTCATAGTGTTTAGATGTTGAAGCACGGCTATTGTCCATAATGCACTTCTTGATCCTCCTCCTGAAGTATTGATGATGACCAATTTAGGCTTTTCCTTACCACTTCGCTTTTTCCAATTATTGAGGGTTTCGATCATTGAGGCCTGTGACTCACTTAGTATTTGGGGCGTATGTAGCTTTCTGATTTCATCAATTGTATAAGAGGACTTTTTATTGTAGTCAAGTCCATAGGCGTAGCTGGTATAATTGAAAAGACCTGTATGTACGCTCAAACCGTTCATGATCAGTATGATGAAGATCAAAGCCGGGTAGGTCCATTCCCTCATCCATGCTTGCAGTGCGCTAAAAAGCATAAGAATGATCGTGAAGAGTAGGACAATGCTCGCAGCAGCAGGTACCTCAAACAAAGTGTACTCATTGAACAGACCAAGCAGGAAGAATATGATTATCGTTAGTATTTCATATAAAGATGCATTGATCCTGTTCTTTGCAAAGATCCTTTCGTAAAGTTCCTGATCGAAGTGATCGGTACTTCGACTGACCATGAAGCGCAGGTTTTTACCGATATATATTAACTGTCTGCTTTTTTCCTTTTTAAAAACGGAATACCAATTGCTTCTACGAAGTATAAACGATTGAAATGGGCTTTTTGCATGTTCTTCATATGTTTTGTTCCTCTTCGACATAGGGAAGAAGTACAGAACGGATAATAAAATGAAAATAATTATCCCGGATAAATAGGCGGTTATAAATA
>SBGS01000233.1 GCA_006226555.1 Bacteroidota bacterium | reverse complement strand
GCAACGATTACAGTTCGTTTATGCGTCTCTTCAACTATTCTTTTGAGTAAAGTGGTTTTACCTGTTCCGGCTTTACCGGTTAAAAAAACAGGCGCATTGGTCTGGTTCACAAATCGCTCAACAAATTCAGCAATTCTATCGGTTTGTTGTATCTCGGTATTTTCATTCATGTACTTTAATATAAGTAAAAAGTTCGTTTAAATTATCTTTGACAAATGGAGATGATCGACACGGCGAATTGTACAGTTACCCCTTGGAGTGGCGGAAAGACCACTGAGTTGTTCATCTTCCCAAAGAATGCGGAGTTTCAATCCGGAAATTTCGATTTCCGAATCAGCACCGCTACTGTAGAGATCGAGCAAAGTAGCTATACGCCCTTTCCTGGTTTCATTAGAGATCTTCTTGTAATCGAAGGCGAGATTACTTTACAACACGATTCTCCGGAAAAGCATAGTATCCGTCGCGGAGAGAGCTATCAATTTACCGGAGATCGTCACACGTATTGTGTTGGGCTGGCGACAAACTTTAATATCATTCATAAACCTCAGATCAAGTGCCGCGAGCTAAAATTACACGAATATTCAGACGAAAAAATTATTTCTCATCAACTGCAAAAGGATCAGATCTTCTTTCTTTTTGTGCAAAGAGGAATGGTACTTGTTCTTGATCAAGAACAAGAGCTGAAAGTCAATGAAAAAATGCTCATTTTCATCTCGACTGAAAAAAATATCAAAATTATTTTACCCTCTGAAACATCAGTAATTACCGCAATTATGGAATATTGATGATGGTTTTTTATTATGCATACACAACTACTTTAGCCAACCATTCAAATTTACCTGCGTTTTTGTAATAGATCAACCCCCTAAATCTGCTACTATGAAAACGCTCATCACTCTACTCGCATTCATTTCTGTTTTTTCTTATGCGCGCACAGCTACTTGTACTTCAATTGCATCAGGTAACTGGGCTGATCCTTTGATCTGGTCTTGTGGCGTGGTACCAGCACCCGGTGACACCATAATTATCGATGCAGCCCATACGGTTACGGTTTCAGTAAATACAGATCTTACGGGTACTCCAATGGTTATTATCGTAAACGGTGTACTATTGTTTGATTCGCCTGGAGCAAAATTGCGTTTGGAATGCGGCTCATCCGTAATTGTAAATCCGGGAGGTTCGATACAAGATTCAGGTAATGGTACTCCAAGTCACAGTATTCGTATTTGTGGTATCGATGTATGGTTAGGGTCAAGTGGCACTCTTCTCGGACCTGTGGTACTTTCACCTATTCCATTGCCAGTTGAGTTAGTAAGCTTCAGTGCCTCTGAAGTATTACGATCGGTTGATGTTACATGGACAACAGCAAGTGAACACAACAATGATTTTTTTACTATTCTCGGATCAGTTGACGGAAGTAGCTGGGATGTAATCGAAAATATAAATGGCGCAGGAAATTCAACGCAAACCTTGAATTATTCCTTCTCGTTCACTAACAGCATGAATTACGAGTATCTCCGATTAGATCAAACAGACTATGATGGAGAAAGTAGCTCCTCGCCAGTAGTCAGGATCGATAGAGCAGCCCATACTGAAATCAATGTATATCCAAATCCGTCAAATGGTGAAAACTTGTATGTTTCGTTGGCTGAGTACGGAGACTATACGATAACAATCGTTGACCTTAACGGTAGACACGTGTTTGAAGATCAGTACTTCAGTACGAACAATATCGTATTAAACAACCTCGCACTTCAGTCGGGTACATTTCTTCTGAAAGTTTCTTCAGGAAGTGAAGAAACAATAGAAAAGATCATGATCAGATAGCGGACCGCTGGATCGCGATCTTAGTATCTTCCGGTTCAGCAAGATCAGTCAATAACGCATTGTTATCAAGAGAGGTGAAGGCAATATCATCAGCCAGCACCTCTCCTTTTACGTACTGCTGATTATTCAATATTGCATCACGGATCGCTTCGCTTGTCTCGATATTCAAAATGATCCTATCCGTTACCTCAAGTCCTGTTTCCTTTCTTAAGTTTTGAACGCGGTTGACCAATTCCCTCGCTATACCTTCTGAAATAAGCTCTTCTGATAAAGTAATGTCCAGCGCAACAGTCACACCTCCTTCTGAGCTCACCAGCCATCCCGGTATATCTTGCGCGGTGATCTCAAAATCGCTCAGTTCAAGTTCGATCATCTCACCTTCGATCTCTCCTTTCCAACCGTGTTCCGCTTCCACCATGGAGATCTGTTCAGCTGACATTTGAGAAACCATGGCCGCAATAGCCTTCATCTGTTTGCCATATTTGGGACCGATCGTTTTGAAGTTTGGCTTGATACTCTTAACCAGAACCGTGTTATCCTCAGAAAGCAATTCAAGCTCTTTCACGTTTACTTCTGACAAGATCAGATCGCTCACGTGCATCAGGTTTTCAGCGAAACGTTTGTCCAACACCGGAACCATGATCTTTTGCAGTGGTTGACGCACGCGGATCTTTTGTTTCTTGCGCAATCCAAGAACTAACGAAGACACCTTTTGTGCAATCTCCATCTGAGCTTCAAGATTTTTATCAATATCAGCCTCATTAACCTTTGGATATGACGCAAGGTGAACTGAATCCAATTCGTGATTTCCTGAAACTGAATTCAGATCATTGAATAATTGATCCATGTAGAATGGTGCAATCGGTGATCCCAGGATCGATATTGTCTCCAATGCCGTATACAAGGTTTGGTAAGCTGAAAGCTTATCCCACTGACTAGCTTCATCCTCACCTGTTTTCCAATATCGTCTGCGACACAATCGAACGTACCAGTTCGACAATTGATCATTCACGAAATCCTGAATAGCACGACCTGCTTTTGTTGGTTCAAAAGACTCGTATGCTGTATTTACTTCCTTGATCAAAGAATTTAATTTAGAGATGATCCAACGATCGATCTCTGGACGATCTGCTACAGGAATCTGAGCAGCCTTATTGTCAAACCCGTCGATGTTTGCATATAAGGCAAAGAACGAATAGGTATTGTAGAGTGTTCCGAAGAACTTGCGCTGAACCTCAGTTATTCCATCAAGATCAAATCTCAGGTTGTCCCATGGTTGAGCATTCGTTATCATATACCAGCGCGTAGCATCCGGACCGTATTTGCTCAATGTCTCAAATGGATCGATGGCATTCCCCAATCGTTTTGACATTTTTTGTCCGTTCTTATCAAGTACGAGTCCGTTAGAAATAACTGACTTATATGCTACAGAATCAAATACCATAGTTGCAATGGCATGCAGCGTATAGAACCAGCCTCGTGTTTGATCAACACCTTCCGCAATAAAATCAGCAGGATAGGCCAGATGATTATCAATTAAGTCCTTATTCTCAAATGGGTAATGCCATTGCGCATAAGGCATAGAACCAGAATCAAACCATACATCTATAAGGTCAGCTTCTCGCTTCATTGGTTTCCCATTACTTGAAACCAAAGTGATCTGGTCCATGTAGTGTTTATGGAAGTCTATCTTACTGTAATTCTCATCCGACATATCTGACGGATCGAAATTCGCCAATGGATTGCTTGTCATCAAACCAGCCTGGATAGCGCGATCGCACTCTTCTTTTAACTGCTTCGCGGAAGAGATACAGATCCTTTCATCACCATCCTCAGTCGACCAGATCGGAATAGGAATACCCCAGTAGCGCGATCTTGACAAGTTCCAGTCATTCACATTTTCCAACCATTTACCGAAACGTCCTGTACCCGTTGATTCAGGCTTCCAGTTGATGGTGTTGTTCAATGCGATCATTCTTTCTTTTACCTCAGTTGTGCGCACAAACCATGAATCCAGTGGATAATACAAGACAGGTTTATCTGTTCTCCAGCAATGCGGATAACTGTGGACATATTTTTCAACTTTGAAAGCCTTGTTCTCTGTTTTCAATTTGATCGCGATCTCAACATCAACAGATTTTTCAGGAGCCTGACCCTCGTCGTAATATTCATTCTTTACGTACATTCCGGCAAACTCTCCCATTTCAGGTCTGAATCGACCCTGAAGATCCACCAATGGAACCGGGTTGTCATTTTCATCAAGTACCAAAAGTCCAGGAACTCCTGCATCGGCAGCAACTTTAGCATCATCCGCACCAAATGTCGGAGCCGTGTGAACGATACCAGTACCATCTTCCGTTGTAACGAAATCACCAGGAATCACCTGAAACGCATTGTCAGCATTTTCAAATGGTTGAGCAAACGGAAGTAATTGTTCATATTTAATCCCCGTGAGCTCAGAACCTTTACACGTTCCAATCAAGAAGTATGGAATCTTCTTATCTCCAGCCTGGAAAGCAGCTAATTCCTCTGCCGATTCTACTTCAAAGAAATTCTTGCTGAACTGGTATCCAACAAGATTTTTCGCAAGAATAACATTGATCGGTTCAAACGTATACTGGTTAAAAGTTTTAACCAAAGCATATTCGATATTCGGACCTACAGTAAGTGCCGTGTTTGAAGGTAAGGTCCATGGAGTTGTCGTCCATGCAAGGAAGTGAATATCACGATCCAAACCGAACGGCGTCATTTGACCGTCCACCATTTTAAACTGAGCAACAACCGTAGTGTCCGTCACATCACGATAGCAACCCGGCTGGTTCAGCTCATGAGAGGACAATCCGGTACCCGCTTTTGGCGAATATGGTTGAATCGTATATCCTTTGTACAGCAATCCTTTTTCGTACAGCTGACCCAACAACCACCAAACCGACTCCATGTACTTCGGTTCATAAGTGATGTATGGATTCTCCATGTCCACCCAATAACCCATTTTTTCGGTCAGGTCGTTCCAGATGTCCGTGTATTTCATAACTGCCTTGCGGCATGCATCGTTATATTCCTCAATGGAAATTTTCTTCCCGATATCCTCCTTGGTAATTCCGAGTTCTTTTTCAACACCTAGCTCAACCGGTAATCCATGCGTATCCCAACCTGCTTTACGCTTTACCTGATATCCTTGCAAAGTCTTGTATCGACAGAATATATCCTTGATCGTACGCCCCATAACGTGGTGTATTCCCGGTAATCCGTTCGCAGAAGGCGGTCCTTCAAAGAAAACGAACTGATTCGTTTCAGGACGAGAGCTGATCGAACGCTCAAAAATGGACTCCTCTTTCCAACGCTTCAATACTTCATCCGCAACTACTGGTAAATCAAGGTTTTTATATGTCGTGTACTTCTTCAACATGATCTTTGCTTTGAATCGTGCGAAGATAACAATTCCAATTCAACTGAGCAGGCCAAATAAGCGTTCTCATTCTTCCCAAACGATGTTAAAATCCGTACATTTGTACAATAAGATCGCAAGACATTTGTTTAAGTTCAGATGTTGATCTATATTTGTTTTGTTTAACGTTTATGAAAAAATTTCAAACAGGACCGTTTTTAAGCCAAATTGATATCCCGGCTGACATGCGTGAAAAGTTCACGTACGAAGACCTTCCGGGTGTGGCTGATGATGTACGACAGTACATTGTAGACGTTATTTCCGAGATCGGAAATAGTCATTTTGGCGCGAGTCTGGGTGTAGTGGAACTCACTGTTGCCTTGCATTACGTTTTTGACACACCGTACGACCAGCTCGTATGGGATGTTGGTCATCAGGCGTACGGTCACAAGATCCTTACCGGAAGAAAAGAAGTTTTTCCAACGAACAGAACAAAAGGCGGAATTTCAGGATTCCCAAAACGATCTGAAAGCGAGTACGATACTTTTGGTGTCGGACATTCTTCCACTTCTATCAGTGCTGCACTTGGAATGGCTGTAGCAAACCGATATAAAGGAGAAAAAGAACGTCAGCATATTGCCGTGATCGGTGATGGTGCCATGACGGCTGGTCTTGCATTTGAAGGCATGAACCATGCGGGTTTTGAAAAAGACGCGAATCTACTAGTGATCCTGAACGACAACTGTATGTCGATCGATCCGAATGTAGGAGCGCTCAAAGAATATTTAACGGATATCACGACTTCTCATACCTACAACAAGGTGAAAGATGAAGTATGGAACCTACTGGGTAAGATCTCTCGTTTTGGACCAGATGCGCAATCTGTAGCTTCCAAGATCTCGCATGCATTGAAGGGGTCTCTACTTAAACAGAGCAACTTATTTGAATCCTTGAACTTCAGATATTTCGGACCTGTTGATGGACATGATGTTGTTGGATTAGCGAAAGTGCTCGAAGATCTAAAAGATATTCCCGGACCAAAAATTCTTCATTGCATCACCAGAAAAGGTGCCGGATACAAATTCTCTGAGGAAGGTAACCCTACGCAGTGGCATGCTCCAGGTGTATTCAACAAGGAAACAGGTGAGATCGTTAAGGTGATCCCTAAGTCGCCTCAACCACCAAAATATCAGGATGTTTTCGGTCACACGATCGTAGAGCTAGCTGAAAAGAATGAAAAAATTATGGGAATAACCCCGGCGATGCCGACAGGTTGTTCCATGAACATTATGATGGAAGCGATGCCGGACAGAACGTTCGACGTGGGTATCGCGGAGCAGCACGCTGTTACTTTCTCTGCCGGACTGGCAACACAAGGAATGGTTCCGTTCTGTAACATCTACTCTTCTTTCATGCAGCGTGCCTTTGACCAGGTATTGCATGACGTTGCACTACAAAACTTAAACGTTGTATTCTGTCTCGACAGAGGTGGTCTGGTTGGAGCAGATGGTGCCACACACCACGGTGCATATGACCTTGCTTACATGCGTATGATCCCTAACATGATCGTAAGTTCTCCTATGAATGAGGAGGAGCTGCGCAATTTGATGTACACTGCACAGCAGGAAAATATGGGACCATTCACTATTCGCTATCCACGTGGAAATGGCGTGATGACCGAATGGAAAACTCCGCTCAAAGCGATCAAGGTGGGTACAGGAAGAAAAGTATCTCACGGCGAAGACATCGCTATCCTTACGGTAGGTCATCCGGGTAATTTTGCACAAGAAGCCATCCAAACCTTACAAGAGAAGGGTATTTCTGCTGCGCACTATGATATGCGTTTTGTGAAGCCGATCGATGAGACACTATTGCACGAAGTATTCTCAAAATTCAGCAAGGTGATCACTGTTGAAGACGGCTGTCTGATGGGAGGTTTTGGTTCTGCTGTTCTGGAGTTTATGGCAGATCAGAACTATCAGGCTCAAGTAGTGAGATTGGGTATTCCGGACGAATACATTCACCACGGTACGCAGAAAGAATTGTGGGCAGATTGCGGATACGATAGTGCTGCGATCGCTGCAACGGCAGAGCAGCTGGTAGCTAAGGTAAAGGCAGAGAAAACTGTTGCGTCTTAAACCAAGATGCTTCCCTAAGGGATTTATTTTCTATTTTGCACCAAAAAAAGCATGAGCTCATCTACTCAATCGACTAATTACGGTGCACTGATCACCCTGACAACTGTTTTTTTCTTTTGGGGATTTGTCGCGGCGTCGAATGACATTCTGATCCCTGTTTTCAAGGAAGAATTGCACCTGCAGCAGTGGCAGTCACAAATGATCTCTTTTGCTTTTTACGTGGCCTACACGGTAGGTTCCATCTTATATCTGATCATTTCCTATGCCTTGAAACGCGATATTTTATCCAGCATTGGATATAAAAAAGGTATTTCTCTGGGGCTGGCCATATCTGCTTTGGGAACACTCTTGTTTATTCCTGCTGCGAGTATGGAATCTTTTTCGTTGATGATCAGTGGTTTATTTGTAGTGGGACTTGGTTTCTCTTTACAACAAACAGCCGCGAATCCGTTGGTGATCTCATTGGGAGATCCGGCAAAAGGTTCACAACGCCTGAGTTTAACGGGAGGCGTAAACAACATCGGTACGACTATAGGTCCGGTGCTGATCTCTCTGGCCATTTTTGGAACCGCATCCGGAGAGCACGGAGCAGTGAGTATTGAAAGCATTAAAATCCCTTATCTTCTTCTTGGGTTGTCGTTCCTGATCGTTGCAGGACTGATCATGGTATCCAAAGTTCCGAACCACATTGAACAAACAACAGAGACTTCCAGCAGCAAGAAATCGATCAAGGACTATCCACAGCTCTACCTGGGAATGATCGCCATCTTCGTTTACGTGGGAGTTGAAGTGGCAACGGCAGGAAATCTCGGCGAGTATCTGAAAGTGAACTACAACATGTCGTCCAGCGAGATCACACCCTATGTTTCGTTGTATTGGGCAAGCTTGATGATCGGCAGATGGACTTCTGCTGCAGGCGTTTTTGCTTCGGATAAGGTTATGCGTACCATACTGCGTGTCCTTCTTCCTTACGCTGCATTTGGGGTGTTCATTCTGGTGAATCTGTTCTCCGGACAGGACCTCAGCCAGATCTACTTCTATGCTGTAGTCGTTGTCGTTCTGATCATCGCGGAAATGATGAGTAAGGGTAATCCGGCCAATCAGCTGGCTTTGTTCTCTGTTTTAGGGATCGTTGCGCTGTTGATCGGTATGTTTATGGAAGGAACTGTGAGTATATACGCCATTGTGAGCGTGGGCTTGTTCTGTTCTACTCTTTGGCCGTGCATCTTTACGCTTGCCATTTCCGGATTGGGAGATTATACGAACAAGGGATCCGGTTTCCTGATCATGATGATCATGGGTGGTGGATTTATCTCGCTCTTCCAAGGGTTTCTGGTAGA
>SBGS01000120.1 GCA_006226555.1 Bacteroidota bacterium | reverse complement strand
ATAAGTCGTAATGATCCGCCTTTTCGATGAGAACATTCGCGAAGTCACCAATGCGTACGTAAGTGTTGTCCTTCTTAACCAAAACCTCATTATCTACGTCAGGCGAATCGAATTCTGTACGTCCGATGAAGTAATCTCCTTCTACCCTGTCAAAAAGTACACGGTACACTTTGCCAATCTTTTTTTGATTCAATGCATAGCTAATACCTGACTGTAACTCCATGATCTCATCCGCACGCTGACGTTTTACTTCATCTGGAACATCGTCCTCAAAATTGTAAGCATGGGTATTCTCTTCATGCGAATAGGTAAAGATCCCCAATCGATCGAATTCCATGCGTTCTACGAAGTCAAACATTTCCTGATAATCCTCTTCGGTTTCACCTGGATACCCCGCGATCAAGGTTGTACGAATTGCTATTCCCGGAACCGCTGTTCTGATCTTTTGAATGAGCTCTTCAGTCTTCTCGCGGTTAATACCCCGGCGCATATCTTTCAACACCTTAGAAGAACCATGCTGCAACGGAATATCAAGATAATTACACACTTTAGGATTATTTGCCATTACTTCCAGCACATCCATAGGGAAACCACTCGGATAAGCATAATGTAAACGGATCCATTCTATTCCTTCAACTGCGGATAATTCAGTTAAAAGTCTGGCAAGTGCTCTTTCCTTATAAATATCAAGACCATAATAGGTCAGGTCCTGAGCGATCAACATGATCTCTTTAACTCCTTTGGCTGCTAATCCTTTGGTTTGTTCTACCAGATCCTCGATCGGTGTGGAAATGTGTTTTCCACGCATCAAAGGAATCGCACAAAATGAACAAGGACGATCACATCCTTCTGCAATTTTCAAATAAGCATAGTGACTGGGCGTCGTTAGCAATCTTTCGCCAATCAGTTCCGATTTATAGTCCGCTTTTAAGGTTTTAAGAAGACGTGGCAAATCTCGTGTACCAAAATATGCATCAACTTCCGGAATTTCTCCTTCCAGCTCGTCTTTGTAGCGTTCAGATAAACACCCGGTTACATATACCTTATCTACCAATCCCGCCTTTTTAGCCTCAGCGTACTGGAGAATTGTATCGATAGATTCCTGTTTTGCATTATCAATGAATCCGCATGTATTGATGATCACAATTTCTGCATCATCTGATTGTGATTCATGCTCTACGTCAAAGCGGTTTGCTTTTAATTGTGCCATCATCACTTCTGAATCGAAAAGATTCTTGGAGCAACCCATCGTGATGACATTGACCTTGTTCTTTTTTAGGGTCTTCGTTTTCATACGGCAAAATTACGACATTGGTCGTTATAATGTTTCGAATTCTTCACATCGCTGATTATATTTGAGAAAAAAGCATTGACATGAAAATAGGAGTACTTCTTTCAGGTTGTGGAGTCTATGATGGTGCAGAAATACAGGAAGCTGTATTAACTCTCCTGGCGATCGATGAAATCGATGCGGAGGCTATTTGCATCTCCGTTGACAAGGACCAGCATCACGTGATCAATCACCTTACGGGTGAAGAGATGAACGAAAAAAGAAATATGTTGGTGGAAAGCGCACGAATAGCACGAGGTAATGTTCGAAATATTAATGACATCGATCCGGGTGAGCTGGATGCATTAGTTATTCCCGGTGGTTTTGGAAGTGCAAAGAATTTTACGAACTGGGCATTCAATGGTCCTGATGGAGAGATCCTTCCGGAAGTGAAGCTGCTCTTGGTAAATCTTGTCAATATTGGTAAGCCAATCGCTGCCTTATGTGTTAGTCCCGTTGTGGTTGCAAAAGCATTAGAAGGTTCTGACATCCACGCTGCGGTTACCATAGGAAGCGACAAAGCACCATCTCCATACGATATCAACGGATTCAGTCAGGGACTGGAAAAGACCGGTCTAACTGCCGTCATGAAAACGGTAAAAGAAATTCAGATCGATGAAAAATACAAGATCGTCACTGCCCCTTGTTACATGATGGAGGCGAGTATTTCGGAGATCAGAAAAAACATAAGATCTGCCGTTGAAGCACTAAGAGACTTAGTATAGCTTGTTAACAAGAAATCTTAAGAAATTGTTAGCAACTCCGCTCCTCAACATACGAAATGAGGATAGAATCCGTTAAATTTGCATGATCAAATAGGCATTTTGCCGGAAACAACTGTTATGAACATTTTTGGAAAAAGAGGAACAAATGCCGATCTGAAAAAGTCGATCGGATTGGACAATCTTGGGAATCAATTTTGGAATTTAACGCCATCTGAACTAGCTGAAGATACTATCATCAACGGTCAGGGTGTTTTATCCGATACGGGTGCTCTTGCTATCGAAACAGGAGAATTTACAGGACGTTCACCAAAGGATCGTTTTGTCGTTTGTGATGAGAATACTGAAAATACAGTATGGTGGGGAGATATCAATATCAAATTCACCCCTGAAAAATTTGATGCACTTTACAACCGAATGAAGGCATATCTCAACGGAAGAGATGTTTATGTGAGAGATGCTTATGCATGTGCGGATCCAACTTACCGCATGAATATTCGTGTTGTTACTGAATTTCCTTGGTCAAACATGTTTGCTTATAACATGTTCCTTAGACCAACTGCACAAGAGCTGGAACATTTCGAGCCGGAATGGCATATCGTAAACGCTCCAGGATTCCTTGCTGATCCTGAGATCGACGGAACTCGTCAGCACAATTTCGCGATCATCAACTTTACTAAAAAGATGATCATCATTGGTGGTACAGGTTATACCGGAGAGATCAAAAAAGGAATCTTCTCTGTATTGAACTATGTTTTGCCGCACGAAAAGAACGTTCTATCCATGCACTGCTCTGCAAACATTGGTAATGAAGAGAACGATACTGCCGTATTCTTCGGATTATCAGGTACTGGTAAAACTACCCTATCTTCAGATGAAAACCGTCGCTTGATCGGTGATGATGAGCATGGTTGGGCTGATAATACAGTCTTCAACTTTGAAGGCGGTTGCTATGCAAAAACAATTGATCTAACAAGAGAGAAAGAACCTCAGATCTTTGATGCGATCAAGTTCGGAGCGATCCTGGAGAACATTGGCTTCCACGATGGCACAGCTACTCCTGATTACACGGATGGTTCGATCACCGAAAACACACGTGTTTCATACCCGATCCATCATATCGATAATATTGCTGAACCAAGCATCGGATCGGCTCCAAAAAATATATTCTTCCTTACTGCGGATGCATTCGGAGTTCTGCCTCCGATCTCCCGTTTAACGAAGGAGCAAGCGATGTATCACTTCATGTCGGGATATACTGCAAAAGTAGCCGGAACTGAAGTAGGTATTACAGAACCAAAAACAACATTCTCAGCGTGCTTTGGGGCTGCATTCCTTCCGCTTCACCCGGCAAAATATGCCAAACTACTTGGTGAAAAGCTGGATAAAAATCCAGATGTTAAAGTATGGCTCGTGAACACAGGATGGACAGGTGGTGCCTATGGCGTTGGAAGTCGCATGAAGCTTTCTTACACCAGAGCTATGATCACTGCTGCAATGACAGGTAAGCTTGATAACGTCGAATATGAGAAGCTTCCGATCTTTGATCTGGCAATGCCTAAAACATGTGAAAATGTTCCAAGTGAGATCTTGAATCCTAGAGAAACATGGACTCACAAGAACGCCTACGATGAAACGGCTGCAAGTCTTGCTGCACAATTCGTGAAAAACTTCGAAAAGTTTGAAGCGGAAACAAGTGCTGACATCCTTGCCGCTGCTCCAAAGGTAATGGCTTAAGATATATGAACAGTAAATGAAAAAGGGCGCAATTGAATTGCGCCCTTTTTTTTTATTTCTTTAACCAGCCCTTCTTGAAAAAGAATAATAAGAGGGCCAGTGCACAGAGAGCCATTAAGATCCATACTCCGAGATACCCATAAGGCATACTCAGCTCAGGCATGTATTTAAAATTCATACCATACACTCCAACAATGAATGTTAAAGGAATAAATACCGTACTTACAATCGTCAAGACCTTCATGATCTCGTTCATTTTTTGCCCTTGTGCAGCAAAGTAGACGTTAGACAATCCCTCTAATATCTGTCGGTGACCATCAACCTCATCCAGAATAGCAAGACAATTATCCTTCAGATCTGAAAAGTACGGCTGGGTAATATCATTTACGAAATCATTGTTCGTTTTCTCCAGCTGAACTGCTATATCACGCATGGGAAGCACGATCTTTCGCAGCTCTATGAGCTTTTGTTTTTGAAGCTCGATCCTTGTCAATAAAGAGCTGGACGTATCTCTAAGTACTCTTATTTCCAGATTACGATTTACCTCAGTGATCTCATCCAATACTTCGAAATAATTATCGATAATGGCATCCAACAGACGAAACATCAAGAAATCTGCTCCACGCTCTCTTATCTTTCCAATACTTTGTTGTATTCTATTCCTTACTTCCGTAAAGTGATCACTCGATCTTTGTTGAAATGAGATCAGGAAATTGGCGCCTAGGATAAAACTGATCTGCTCTACTTCCAACCTGGAATGACCTTCTCTGGGGAGCGCCGATTGGATGGAAAAGAACAAATAATTCTGAAACTCCTCAAGCTTAGGCCGCTGCTTCTCTGTATATATGTCTTCCAATGTCAAGCGATGAAACCCTAAACGATCGAATAATCGTTCAAAATGCTCCCTTGGTTCTGTAGTATGAAAATTCAACCAGTAAACCTGATCTTGAGATAATTCACTCACATTGAATTGATCTACAATTTGATCTACCTCATGATGCTGGATATCTAATCCCGAACCATTATATACGTACAACTGAGAATTTGCCATACAGCAATTTATAAATTCGCCATGAGATACTGATACATTTTAAGCATTGAATCAATGTCTGCCAATGCAACTTTTTCATCAGGACTATGGACTTTATCCTCAGGAGCTCCAATGAAACACCAGTCGATCAACAACTCAGATCGTTGAAGCATTGTACCATCACTTCCACCGGCAGATTCTACTTCCAACTGGAAAGGAATACCAGACTCTTCTGCCAGCTTGATGATGCGATCCAGATATGACTTTCTCGGAACTCCGCTATCTCTCATTGAAATCGCGACTCCTTTACCATGCTGAACTCCTTCCGTTACCCAGGTAATATCTGATACCAATGCCTGTCTAACATTGTATTTCTCATATAGATGCCTTGCGCAAAATGCTACCGAATTTCCTCCGTGCTCCTCATATGTCGAAAATACGATCGCTCCATTCTCGAGCGTTTCTGCCAGACGAAGTGCCACCCAGACCCCAAGACGATTATCTAGATAAGGCGACTGTACATATTCTTCTGTTAATCTGAAATTTGGTTTAAAAGTTAAGACCGTACCCCTTTCCAATGGTTCTTCGGACACACAGGTTGGGTGCTGATTTCCATCTGGATCTTCTATCAACATCAGCTCAGTTTCAACTTCATTTCCTTTTCGATCTAACCCTACCAGCTCGATCTCATCGATCAATTTGGGACCTCCGATCTTGATCAATTCATTGTTGTACCCTACTGTAAAACCAATGGTATCAATATGTGCATATACAGCTGTGCGTGGCTCACCAAAAACCAGCATGAAAGTATCCTGAAACTCTTCTCCATCAATTATCTCGGGCTGTACTTTCCAACTACCTTTATTTGCTTTGATATAATCCAGTAAATAGGACTTTATTCTCCCTTCATCACCTGAAGCTCCATTCACTTCAATCAGCTTCTCCAATAGTTCCATTCTATCCATTGTTTATCAATTTAACTCCTTCTATATCTGATAGTTGAGACACAACTTCCTGTTCTATTCTAAAAGGTACTTCAATTACTATCATACAATTTTCTGCAAAATCACTCGATCTCATTTCAAGCTGATGACGTTTTACAAGGTTCATTACATCTGGCATTTCATTATAGCTAAACCGCAATTCCCAGTATTTATGAACCTCCTTTTCAATGATCTCACCATTTAAAACTGCTTCTCTGGCAGCTTCCTTGTAAGCATTGATCAAACCTCCTACCCCGAGCTTCGTTCCTCCGTAATAACGGATAACACCAATCAATACATTCGTTAATTCAAAAGATTTGATCTGCCCAAGAATAGGTATTCCGGCAGAGTTGTTTGGTTCACCGTCATCATTGGCCCTATAAACAGCATGATCCGCACCAAAACGATAGGCATAACATAAATGCCTTGCCTGATGATGCTCTTTTCGCCATTTTTCCAGAAAACCTTTTGCTTCTTCTTCTGAGTAACAAGGAACAGCGTAGCCAATAAATTTAGATCCCTTTTCCTTATATAATCCCTCGGAAAGAGAACTTAATGTCTTGTACTGAAATACATCCACACTCAGTCACCGATTTAATCCATTTGAGGCGCGTCTCCTTCTTCGTCACCAAGATTTTCTCTCAACTTGTTGCCAATGAATGTTCCTGAAATGATCTGGTTCTGGAATTCTTTCATTCCACCAGGCGAGTGCGGCATCAAAATAGACGAATTCTTAGAGTTTGCGCCAATATCTTTTATCGTATCGAAATACTGCGTCATAAGCACAAACTGCATGATCTCCTCGTGTGTAACTGACTCCAGAGATTTCTTAAAGTCTTCAACTGATTCCTTGAATCCGCGAACGATCTCAAGACGCTGACGCGCAATACCTTCACCGGAAAGTCTCTTTGACTCTGCTTCTGCTTCGGCCTGCTTGATGATCTTGATCTTGTTTGCCTCTCCTTCTTCTTCCGCAGCTTCCTTTTCTCTTTTTGCGGCATTGATCCTGTTCATTGACTCTTTCACTTTGTGATCAGGATCGATATCTGTGATCAAAGCTTTGATAATATGATAACCATATTCCGTCATACTGTCATGAATATTCTTCTGAACAGCAAGTGCAATATCTTCTTTCTTCGCAAATACGTCATCCAGATCCAATCTCGGTACCTCAGCGCGCACATCATCGAATACATATGATGCGATTTGGTTCTTTGGATTATCCAATGAGTAGTATGCGTCCTTTACCTGCTCTCTACCCACCTTAAACTGCACAGAAACCTGCAGGTTGACAAAAACGTTATCTTTTGTCTTCGTTTCTATCGCTACGTCCAGTTGCTGCACACGAAGATTCATAATAGCCGCTTTGCGATCGATGAACGGGATGATCAATCCAAAACCAGAGTTCGCAATTCGGTTAAACTTCCCAAGGCGCTCTATCACAACCGCAGTTGCCTCTCTTACGATCAAAACAGATTTAATGATCAATAAGAAAATAAATAGCGCCGAAATAACGTAAAATACTATAGCTGCATCATTCATATCACATAAAATAAAAGCCATCCGAAGATGGCTTAGTTCATATTATTGTAAAGTCAATTTCTTTTCTAAATCCTCAAGATAAGCTCTGAATTGTTTATCCGTTTCAGACAAATTCATCACCGTTCTACAAGCGTGTAATACGGTTGCGTGATCTTTACCTCCGCAGTGAGCACCAATATTCGCAAGAGAAGATTTTGTCATTTTCTTAGAGAAGTACATTGAGATCTGACGAGCCTGTACAACTTCTCTTTTTCTTGTTTTTGATTTCAATACCTCCAATGGAAGATCAAAATAATCACAAACAACCTTTTGTATGTATTCAATAGATACTTCGCGAGCGGTATTCTTCACGAATTTATCAACCATCTGTTTAGCAAGATCCAAGGTAATGGCTTTCTTATTCAAAGAAGCCTGAGCAAGCAATGTATTCAAAGCTCCTTCCATCTCTCTCACATTGGTATTGATAGAATATGCCAAATACTCAACTACCTCTTTCGGCAACTCTATGCCATTCCCGTACATTTTCTTCTCAAGAATTCCCATTCTAGTCTCAAGATCAGGAGTTCCAAGATCAGCTGATAGTCCCCATTTAAATCTGGAAAGAAGACGCTGCTCCATTCCTTGCATCTCAACCGGCGGCTTATCACTGGTCAGAATGATCTGCTTTCCGTTCTGGTGCAAATGATTGAATATGTGGAAGAATACATCCTGTGTTTTCTCTTTACCGGCAAAGAACTGAACATCATCAATGATCAACACATCGATCATTTGATAGAAGTGTATGAAGTCATTCGTTGTTGAGTTCTTGATCGCATCAATGAATTGATGAGCGAATTTCTCAGAACCAACATACAATACAGTTTTATTCGGGAATTGGTTTTTAATGGAAATACCTATCGCATGCGCCAAATGTGTTTTCCCTAAACCAACTCCACCATAGATCAATAGTGGATTGAAGGCTGTTCCTCCCGGCTTGTTTGCAACTGCAAATCCACTTGCGCGCGCCAAACGGTTGCAATCACCCTCAACGAAATTCTCAAATGAATATGCCGGATTCAGGTTTGAATCAACATTCACCTTTTTCAGTCCTGGAATAATAAATGGATTGCGAATTTGTTTCTCACTGATATCCAATGGCATTGAAACAGGAGCATTCTTTAATGAACGCTTGTTTAAAGCCGGCAACTTTACCGTGTATGGAGTAGAATTAGTTGAATTATTCTCCATCACAATATTGTATTCAAGACGCCCTTCAGGACCTAACTCCTTTTTAACAACCTTTTTCAACAATGTGATATAGTGTTCTTCCAACCATTCGTAAAAGAAATGAGATGGCACTTGAATGGTCAAGACATTGTCCTCCATTTTTACCGGAACGATAGGTT
>SBGS01000184.1 GCA_006226555.1 Bacteroidota bacterium | reverse complement strand
CTTAGAATATCTATTTCTGCATTTTCAGATTCAGCAATATTACCGGCGTGGTATTGATTAAATCTTTTAGAACGGGGAAATATTTTACTTAAACCGGAAAGTTTGTAAAAAGCTACTGCAGGAGTAGGTAGACCTCTTTTTGACTCAGGTAAGAATTCTCCTTTTCCGTTGATCATTCTAATGCCTAGCGCTCCACAGTCAGGTTTATCTTTTACAAATTCCAATGCACTGAAAAGCGTCTTTTCACCAAGCACTGTATCTGGATTAAGCAATAAAATCCATTCTCCAGAAGCTACTTCAATACCCTGATTATTTGCTTTTGAAAAACCATAGTTTTCTGAATTTGCAATAAGCTTCACGTCAGGGTAATTATTCCGGATGACAGAAACAGAATCATCTTTCGATGCATTATCCACAACAATTATTTCATGCGTTAGATCTGCGCATGCCTTTTTCACTGAGTCAAGGCACTGATCAATGAAGTACGACACATTGTAATTTACAATGATGATCGATAATTGATATGGGTATTTTTTGTTCGTCAATTTTTATAATTGAACAGCAATGCAGGAAATCTCTACTTCAACATCTTTAGGAAGTCTTGATACTTCCACGGTTTCTCTTGCAGGAGGTGTGGTATTAAAGTAAGAAGCATAAACGGCGTTTACGCGATCAAAATTGCTTAGATCCTTGAGAAAGATGCTACATTTTACAACATTGGAGAAATTCATTCCCGCTTCATTGAGTAATGCTTCAATGTTTTGCAAAACTCTATGCGTAGATGCTTCAATTGAGTCATTTACCAACTCTCCTGTTGCTGGGTTTAGTGGGATTTGACCTGAAACATAAAGCGTATCCTTTATCAAAATAGCCTGACTGTACGGACCAATTGGAGCTGGTGCTCCAGGGATAGATATTGCTCTTGGCATCATTTCATTAAATTTGCTGATACAAGTTTACTAATAAAGACCGAAAGTGATCGAGATACTTGTTGTCGACAATTATGATTCCTTTACCTTTAATCTGGTTCATTATCTGGAAAGGCTGGAATGTAAGGTGACAACAATAAAAAATGATGAACCATTTCCAATTGATATTGAGTTTCAAGGAATAGTATTGTCTCCCGGTCCCGGATTGCCAGATGCTGCCGGTAATTTAATGGAGATTTTGAATCAGAATGCGGGGGTTACGCCGATTTTAGGAGTTTGCCTTGGAATGCAGGCAATTGGTCTTTATTTGGGAGGTAAACTATATAATCAACATCATGTTAAACATGGTGTCTCAGAAAAAATAAAAACAAGGTTAAGTACGTTATTTACTGAGGAAGGAGTGCAGGAGGTTGGTTTGTATCACAGCTGGGCGATAGATGGAAGCGGCGATTATATAGTAAGCGCTGAAAGTGAAAGTAATATTGTAATGGCAATAGAAAGATCTGAAGAAAAATTGTTTGGGGTGCAATTTCATCCGGAATCCGTCTTAACTGAAAATGGACTTTTGATTTTAAAAAACTTTCTTAATTTTTGTAATCAAATAAAAACATCGAACCATGAAGATTAAAATTGTTTTAAGTACAATAATTGCCATAATTGGATTTACCGTAACTGCTCAAAAGTCAGCAGTGGACAGATGGGTAACTATTGATGATAAAACCGGAAAGCAAAAATCTGTCGTTGAATTGTATAAGGAGAACGGAAAGCTTTATGGAAAGATAATTTACCTATTCCCAAGAGAAGGAAGAGAACCAGATCCGAAGTGTGACAAATGTACAGATGATCGAAAGGATCAGCCATTGGTTGGACTTCAGATCGTTCGCGAATTGAAGTGGAATGGTACATCGTGGGATGGTGGAACGATTGTAGACCCTGAAAACGGTAAGGTGTACAGCCTGAAATTATGGGTAAACAAAGAAAATAACGATATGCTGCACGTCCGAGGTTATCTTGGACCACTATATAGAACCCAAACTTGGATCAGGGTTAAGAAAGAATAATGAAGGCGCTATTTCCTTTATTATTTCCCCTTTTATTGCTGTCCTCAAACAATGCTTCTGACTATAAGGGTAGGTGGTTGATGATAGACGAAGAAGGGACTAAGAAATCAGTGATAAAATTATACACTGTAAATGGTCTCATGTATGGTGACATCATTTATCTATTCCCAAAACCAGGTCGTTCAGATAACCCGATCTGTGATAAATGTTCCGATGATCGAAAAGGAAAGCACTGGGTCGGTATGCAGGTTATTAGAGGTATGAAATGGGATGGACAGGGCTATTCTAAAGGGACTATTCTTGATCCGAAAGCAGGGAGAACCTTTGAAGCGAAATTTGTGCTGTCACATCAGAATAAGGACATAATGATCGTTAAAGCATTCTTAGGCCCGTTATATCGCACGCAATCGTGGTTAAGGGTTCCGGAGGATTAAATGAATTTAAAATCAACTCTTCTATTCAGTTGCTTGCCTTCAGGCGTGTTATTATTTCCTACGGGATTGCGTTCTCCTTTAAAGTCAAATTCAAGACGATCGGATTCAATTCCTTTTGAGATAAAATAATCTATAATGGCCTGAGCTCTTCTTTTTGATAGTTCATCGTTGTAGGTGTCAGATCCATCAGCATCAGTATGTCCAATGACTAATACGCGCAGATCGCTATGTCCACGAACGACTTTAATGAGTCTATCTAAAAATGTCTTGTATTCATCTCTGATGACAGCTTCATCATAATCAAAATAGACAGGTTCAAATTTAAAGTTCTTACGTTCTAGATCTCTTATTTTAGGTGCTGAAAGGCCGTCTTTATAGTCACGTAGAAAAGGAGTAAACCATATTTGGCTGACGTTGATTTCTTCGGTTTCTTCTAATTTGAAATCAGCTTTATACAATATGATCGTCCCGATTACGCGCTTACAGTCTGTACTCGTAAATTGACCTGACAAATAACCCGATTGCTCGTCATACGCTAACTCTCCGGACAATCTGCACCATTTGGTAGAGGAGCTTTTTTTGCTCTTAGATACAACGATCTGCTTGAACTCCACCTTGTTGTCTTTCAGAGTGAACTTAGTTTGCTTTAACGCATAGAGATCGCTTTCATACTTTTCTTCGCGCATCAAACCATCTACTTCGCCTTTCTCACCATCGATCTGCACGTACAATAGGTTACTTTGTTCGATCTTTTGACCTGCATAGGTCAATATACCTTGCCAGGTACCGCCCAGCTGTTCTTCTGCAAAGAGAAAAAACTGCATTGTGATCCATATAAAGAGTAGAGCTAACCTCATTTGTTTAATTAACGGATAACTTCAAATAATGTTCCATTTAGTGCACAATTATAGCTATTAACAATTTCAGTCCTTTTTTTGTTGAAAAGTAGTTGTATTCATGCGGGTTTTCGTTCGCTTTAGCGGACTCAGATGTTTATTTTTGTTTGTTGGACTTTTTGTGTTCAAAAGGTTCGCAATTCAAACGAAAACAGAAGGTTTTTAATTATGAGTGAAGAAGCAAAAAAACAAGATTACGCTGCGGATAATATCCAGGTACTGGAGGGATTAGAAGCAGTAAGAAAACGTCCGGCGATGTACATCGGTGATGTTGGAGTGAAAGGTCTGCATCATTTGGTTTATGAGGTGGTTGATAACTCTATTGATGAGGCTTTAGCTGGACACTGTGATACGATAGCGGTTACAATTAATGAGGATAATTCCATTACAGTAGTTGATAATGGTCGAGGTATACCAACGGCGATGCACACCAAAGAGAAGAAATCAGCTTTGGAAGTTGTTATGACCGTTCTGCACGCTGGAGGTAAATTCGATAAGGATACGTATAAGGTTTCTGGAGGTTTACACGGGGTAGGGGTTTCATGTGTGAATGCACTTTCAACTCATTTAAAGGCCGTAGTTCACCGTGAAGGAAAGATTTTCCAGCAGGAGTACAGTATAGGAAAGCCTTTGTACGATGTAAAAGAAGTTGGTACTTCGAACATTACAGGTACGGAAGTGACTTTTAAACCTGATAGTTCCATTTTTGAATCAACGATCTATAATTACGATACGCTCGCTGCTCGTATGCGTGAGCTCGCTTTCTTGAACAAAGGAATTACGATCACCTTGTCGGATATGAGAAATCTGGATGACGATGGTAATCCTCAAACGGAAAAATTCCATTCAGAAGGCGGACTTCGCGAGTTTGCGGCATATCTTGATCGCAATCGTGAGTCATTGATCGGTGATGTTATCTACTTTGAAGGTGAAAAGGACGGAATTCCTGTGGAAGTAGCAATGACGTACAATACTTCATACACTGAAAATATTCAGGCGTATGTAAATAACATCAATACCCACGAAGGAGGTACACATTTATCTGGATTCAGAAGAGGATTGACGAATACACTCAAAAAGTATGCGGTTGATTCTGGAATTCTTGCCAAAGAAAAGATAGAGATCGAAGGTGATGATTTCCGTGAAGGCTTGACTGCGGTTGTTTCTGTTAAGGTTGCTGAGCCTCAATTTGAAGGACAAACTAAAACGAAGTTGGGGAACAGAGAGGTAACTGCACCTGTGAGTCAGGGAGTTTCTGAAATGCTTACAGTATTCCTCGAAGAACATCCGAATGAAGCACGTATTATTGTTCAAAAGGTAGTTCTTGCTGCTAAAGCTCGTCAAGCTGCACGCAAGGCACGTGAAATGGTTCAACGTAAGAGCGTCATGTCAGGTTCCGGGCTTCCTGGTAAACTGGCTGATTGTTCCTCAAAAGATCCGGCTGAATGTGAATTGTATCTTGTCGAGGGAGATTCAGCGGGTGGAACGGCTAAACAAGGTCGAGACCGTAATTTTCAGGCGATCATGCCATTAAGAGGTAAGATCCTGAATGTTGAAAAAGCTATGCAGCACAAGATCTTTGAAAATGAAGAGATCAAAAATATTTATACTGCGCTTGGCGTGAGAATCGGAACCGAAGAGGATTCCAAAGCGTTGAACTTAGATAATTTGAGATATCATAAAATCATCATCATGTGTGATGCCGATGTCGATGGTTCTCACATTGAGACGCTTATTCTAACGTTCTTCTTCCGTTATATGAAGGAGCTGGTAGAGAAAGGTTATATCTACATTGCAACACCTCCGCTATATCAAGTGAAAAAGGGTACTAAATCGGCGTATGCATGGGATGATAATCAGCGTGATCGATTGATTCAGGACATGAAAGGTGGAGGAGCAGAGTCTTCAGTGAACGTACAGCGTTACAAAGGTCTTGGAGAGATGAATGCAGAGCAACTTTGGGAAACAACAATGAATCCTGAATACAGGACTTTGCGTCAGGTTACGATTGAGAATGCAGCAGAATGCGATCAAGTATTCTCTATGCTGATGGGAGATGAAGTTCCACCTCGTAGAGAGTTTATTGAAAAAAATGCAAAATACGCTAAGATCGACGCGTAACTAGAGTAAGAGTTAAAATAAAAACGGGAGGCTGAATAAAGCTTCCCGTTTTTTTATGGCATAAAAAAGTCCCTGCATTTTATACAGGGACTTTTATTTCTATTGTTCTTTAGTTGGCTTTTGTTAAACGAACCACTTGATTTTCATTTCCGCTATTCACACGAAGTGTGTAATAACCGGCGTCAAGCTTTTGAACGTCTAGAACTGAATGATCTTTCCCAGTTCCAATTTCAATAATTCTTCCACTGGCATCGATCAGTTCATAGGTGAACTCACCTTCAAGTGAAATGTTTAGCTGTGTGCTAAATGGATTTGGATAAACGTTTAGTTCATAACCATTAATCAGCTCTACACTTAAACAAGCGTCAACTGTAATGTCTGATGTAGCGCTGTTAGAACAAGAATTCGCATCTGTATAAGTGTATGTGATAGTGTAAGTACCTGTACCCACAGATGGGTCGAAATCAGTTCCGCTAACTCCTGTTCCGGAATACGTTCCTCCACTAGGTGAACCACCGCTAAGAGTGAATGGTGCATAGTTCTCACATGTATTTGTGAGGGCTCCGAAACTTACTGTTGGAAGCGGGTTAACTGTAACTGTTTCACTAGTCGATACAGACTCACAGTTGTTTCCATCCGTATAAGTCACACTATAAGTACCATCACTACTCACGGTAATACTTTGAGTGGTCTCATTTGTAGACCAATTAATTCCGGAGCTTTGTGAAGCTGTAAGCGTAACTGAACTACCATCACAGAACGTTGTTGGTCCATTTGCAGTGATCGTAGGGGCCGCTGGTAAAGGATTAACAGTTACAACCAAAGGAGCAGAAGTAGTAGAACAGTTGTTCGCGTTCGTATATGTTACTGTATATGATCCTGAAGTTGTTACCGTAATGGCAGGGGTACTTTCAGAAGTTGACCACAAATTACCTGTTCCCTGAGAAGATGTTAATGTAACAGAACCTCCATCACAGAATGTTACAGGTCCACTTGCTGCAATAGTTGGAGCAGCCGGGTTATTATTAACAGTTACAACGATTGGAGCAGAGCTCGAAGAGCAGTTAGATCCATCGGTATAGGTAACAGAATATGTACCTGACGTCGTTACAATAATATCCTGAGTGGTTGCCGAGTTAGACCAAGAGTTACCTGAAGCATAAGAAGAACTCAACGTAACAGAACCACCGTTACAGAATGTAGTCGCTCCTGAAGGAGTGATCACAGGAGTTGTCGGTGGGTTAGGGTCATTAAGACCTTGGTTCAAAGTATTTGATGGACAACCAGTAGAATTCGTAAATACGATGTTATAAGTACCTGCACCAAGATTAGGAATAGTATACGGTAGTGTTATTCCAGTTTGACCTCCTGAAGCAGTTCCCGACCAAGATATGTCACCTGAACCCGTTCCATTTACTTGAATTGAACCGGTTGCAGTAGCACATGCGTTAGGACCAGTGATTGTTCCTGCCGTGATCGTTGGTGGAGTAACCACTGTGATCGAAATAGGAGCAGAAGTAGATGAGCATCCGTTTGCATCCGTATGCGTTACAGTGTAGCTTCCTGTACTATTTACCGTAATGGTAGATCCAGTCTGTGAGTTAGACCAAAGGTTTCCTGTTGCGTAAGAAGATTGAAGATCAACATCACTACCCGAACAGAAAGTGGTAGCTCCTTGAGGAGTGATCACAGGTGCTGTTGGTGGAGTATAAACAGTTACCGTAGTGTAAACTGTCGATTGACATCCTGAGCCATTTGTTACAATACAAGAATATTGTGTTTGGGTTGCAGGTGTTACAATTGTTGATGGGGTAGAGGCTATCAAATTCGGTCCGTCATACCAAGCATAAGATGCACCACCAAATGCTTCAATTGTAGCAGAGTTTCCTGGGCAAACTGATACGTTAGGAGAAACTGTCGCTGTAAATGGAGTTGAACCACCTACAACGATATTTGGATAAACAGCTTCACAATTATCTCCAAACGTTGCTACATAAACTGTGTATGTTCCAGATGGTAAATTGTTAAACGTGTTTGACGTGTAATAATTCTGTCCATCAAGGCTGTAGTAATAAGTTCCATCGCCTCCAGTCGCTCCTGAAACCGTAATTGTACCATTGTTATTTCCGCACGTAGTAGGTGTTGAGTTAACAGTTGCTGATACAGCTGGATTAACAGTAACAGGTAAATAAATACCGTCTGATTTACAAGACCCGTCGGCAAATAAGTAAATTCTGAAATCACCAGGTGTATTGAACGTATATGAATTACTTGGAGTAGTAGATGATGAAATAACCGTTGTAACCGGATCATCCGTCAAATACCAGTAGTAATTCGTAGTGTTTTGAGAGTTGGAACCATTTACATCAATAATTCCTCCAGGACAAGCTAGGTCATTTGTAGCAGTAAAATCCGCAACAGGATCTGGTCCGTTAGAAAGCATCACATCCAACGCAATGGAACCAGTAATTCCAAGTGCTGAAACATCATACCATCCAAAGCCTGCAATGTCCACGTAATACGAGTCGTTACCTCCAGGTCTAGTGTCTGTCATCCCTATTCTAATGGAATCCTGAGGTGTACCATAGAATAATTCAAAACCTGCCCAGAAAGTACCGGTAACGCTTGCCGGTGTTGTGAAATCAAATTCGTTCCACTGACCAGCATTAATATCAGCAATATTTATAGTTTCAGAAGCTAGAACTGTGCCTGGAATCCCTCCGGGACCGTTGTCATCATACACATGTAGTACGATTGTTCCTGATCCGGAATTATCTTCAGCCAAGAAGAATGGCATTGCGAATCTTCTAACTTCCGCAGTTCCTGAATAAGTTAACTTCTCCGCATATTGAAGTCCATAGCAGTTATTGGATGGTGCTCCACAGAACTCTGCATGCCCCGGAGAATACCCCCATTGACCTACATATGTATAATAACCGTTGAGATCAGCGTCTGCAGGATCCCAGTTGCGCAGCGTATCACATGCCGTGCCCGAAGCAGGAGCAACTACCTGTACATATGCTGTTTCGACAGCAGGGGAAGGGTCTGCACCGTATGGATTAGAAGCAGTAAGAGTAACGTCGTATGTTCCGACATTATAGAATTCTACTTGTGGATCTTGAGACGATCCGTTTGTACTATTGATATAATTCCAATCAGTACCTTGAACTCCTGAAATAACCCAGTTCCATGCCGTTGGGACATTGGTTGATTGATCGTAGAAGCTAACACTTGCATTCTGAGGAATAATTACCGGAGCTGGTCCAGTAGGTATTGAAGCAAATGCTGAGTTAGGTGGTGTGTTTGTTGGGTCACAACCTGTAGAGATCAGTAACGAGCTA
>SBGS01000102.1 GCA_006226555.1 Bacteroidota bacterium | reverse complement strand
ATATCAGGCTGAAAAATGATCGCCATCAACACACCCATGAGTGAACCAATGAATAACGCCGGAACCGCATTTACCTTTTTAATGATAAGAAAGATCACGGTGGCAGGAACGATGAAAAGCACCGGTGAAATGTAGAATTTATCCTGAAGTGCCTGCAACATTGCATCTACTCCCTCGACAGAACCGCTTCCTTTAAAATTGAAGCCCAGAATTAAAAAAATGATCAATGTAATGGCCATGGAAGGCACAGTTGTATATCCCATGTATCGAATGTGCGTGAACAAATCAGTCCCTGCCATTGCGGGCGCAAGATTTGTGGTATCCGATAATGGAGACATTTTATCACCAAAGTAAGCTCCTGAAATGATGGCGCCTGCGATCATACCTGGATGCATTCCCATGGCTGTGCCAATCCCGAGCAGGGCAACTCCAACTGTGGCTATCGTGCTCCATGAGCTTCCCGTTGCTACCGCCACAATCGCACTCACTACACATGCAGCGAAAAGAAATATGGATGGATTTAAGATCTTTAAACCGTAAAAGATCATGGAAGGTACAACTCCTGAGATCATCCATGTTCCTGCCAAAGCCCCGATCAATAGAAGGATCATTATGGCAGGTAAGGAGGACTTTATACTGTGAACTATTCCTTTTTCGATCTTATTCCATGAAAATCCATGGATCATGCCAATAACTCCGGCTACCAAAGCCGCTATTAATAGGGCTATTTGATTAGAACCGTACGTTGCATCTTCTCCAAACAGAACCACATTGTAGTAGAGTAAAAAGACGAGAACCAGGATTGGTAGTAACGCTAATATCAGATGGATCTCCTTTTCTTTTTTCTGTTCTTTTGACATGGAAACAATGGATTTCCGGCTAAAATATAAACTATTGTGAAATCACTGGCCGCGTTTCTTATAAAACAACAGTAAAAGCGCCGGAAGAATCGTAAGATCGGCTATCAAAGCAATAAAAAGTGTAATGCACAAGAGAATTCCCATATAGAAAGTCCCCATGAAACTTGACATGACCAGGAGCATGAATCCGGAGCACAAAATTAAAGTCGTCAAAATCATTGCTTTACCTGTTGTCATGTAGGAGCGTTTTAGTGCGTACATGACACTTTTCCCTTTCATCAGCTCATATTTGAACTTACCGAGGTAATGAATCGTATCGTCGACGGCTATTCCAAATGCGATGGTGAAGATTATCGCTGTGGATGTCTTCAATTCAATCCCGAAATATCCCATTATACCAGCGATCACAACTAACGGCAGTAGGTTCGGTACCAAACTTATGATCAAAATACGCACGGACTTATAGATGAATCCAATGATCAAGGCTACAATAAACACGGATAACAATAATCCCTGAACCATACTGGATGCCAAATAGCTCATATTCTTATCAATGAGCAGCGCAGAACCAGTAACTTTGTAATCCATTGTCTTAGAAAGTGCCGTTGTTTTCATGAACTGATCAAAGGCAGCATTCATCTTTTTAAATTTCTGATTACCAACATCTGGTAATGTCCCACTGATCATAAGGTATCGCTCTGTGGAATCCAACATGGTCCGCAATACTTTTCCTTGTTGAGCAAGGCGCAAGTTTCTCTTGTAGGATCTCAGCTTTTTATTCGAAGTTGGAAGACAGTAATAATTGCTATCTCCCAAATTAGCTCCCCTGTTCATCAATTTTATTGCGGTGACAAGAGAACCTCTAATGTGAACCCCCATTTCCTCCTCCAGGTAGTCCTGAACTTCTTCTATTTGACCTAATAACTCAAGATCCCAGACACTTTTCGTGGTATCCTTCAATTCCAGTATCACAGCCATGGGCCTTACACCTCCAAAGTGCTCATCAATGTACACGAAATCCTTTTTGATCTGCTCTTCGGGATGAATATCATCCATGAGATAATTATTGGGTACAATGTAAAACGCACCAATTGTTCCTACCACTACAAAAATCAAACCTGTGATCAGGATTTTTTTAGGATTTCTGAAAACGTAGGTGAACCATCTTTCAAGTGATCTTTTCCAAAAATGATTTGATTTCGCCTTGGTTATATATTTCGGTCCAGGGAAATAATAGAACAATATTGGCAGGGTAAGAAAAGTGATGAAAAATGCTATAAGTACACCTATTCCCATTACAATACCAAAGGATTTTACAGGGGATACATTTACAAATACCAGAGAGAAAAATCCAACTGCAGTTGTTAACGATGTTAGGAAAGTGGCCAAACCAACCTCTCTCACAGCAACCATAATGGCTTCGTATCGATCATTCGAAACGCGCAATGCATCCAAATATCTGCTGACCAGATGTATGGTATCACTCATCGAGACAACGAACATCACAGAAGGTAAGGTTACCAAAATGATGTTTATCGGTTCGTTAAATAAACCCATACCACCAATTAACCACGCCATGCTTAATAAGATCACTACCTGAGGAATAAGAATTCCCCAGACTGAGCGAAAGGCGATTGCCAGAAACAGTACAACCAATACCGCACTTAACCCCAGGAAAAGGAGCATTTCACTGGTCATCACTTCGATGTAATAGCGCTGTCCAACGGTTCTTCCTCCAAGAATCACGTTACCGATCCCACTCTTTTTTGCATTATCCTTAATCGAACCGATTAAAAGATCACTGTTCTTTTTGGACAGAAAGTCTTTATGTCGAACATATATGCCAAGTGCGGAAGCATCAGCCGCTACAACGGTATTCATTAATTCTTTATTCTTGAAAACTCTTAGGGAATCTCTTTTACGATCAAAATCTTGAAAATCTATATATGGTTTGCGGGCTGTAGATCCTCCTTGAAGCAGGAATATCTCGTCTTGATTCGTAATGGAAAGTGCAAATTGAACTAAAGAATCTTTTTCTACGAGTTTTGTAAACTTATCTATCTTCTTAAGGAATACAGGATCAAATGTTTTTCCTTCTGAAGGGATGCCAATCATCAAAAAATCGTTGTCAGAAGCGAACTTATCACGCATTTCAAAATAGAACTCCGTATCCGGATCGTTAGCAGGATAAAATTTTTCGAAATCGTAATCAAATCGCAGGTTTCTGATCTGAAAGGACAAGAATACTGTAGTAGCAAGTAATACCAATAAAATCCATGGTATAATACGTCTAAATTTATTTTCTCCAACCATTACGCTTGCAACTACGTTTTTTTCGGCAAAGATAGTCTTCCAAGGATAATGAGATTCAAAATCTCGTCTTTAGACTTAAATCGTTATTTTTGAACCAACAAAACAAACACTATGAAAAGAACACTACTTCTTATTTCACTGGTAACTTTTGGAACTGCCAGTGCCCAACTGACTCAATCGAATGAGCCGGCAATCGGAGAATCAACTTCGATGTACTTATGTGATTCTAATTACACGAACTATGCGAATGTGACGGGTTCTGGTGTAACTTGGGATTATTCTCAAATCGCTAGTTATGCAGGACAGACAAGAACTGTTCAGGTTGTGAATCCAGCTACAACTCCTAATGCATCTTATTACGGCGCGGCAACTAAGGCAATGGAGATCGGTAGTAACCTTATTACCTATTTCGATTCTGACGCATCTTCACGATTCTCTCAAGGATTTGTCTTCACTGAACCAAGTCTTGGCGACATCGTCGTTACGTTTGAGACGGATGACCTTACACAAATGAACTACCCTTTTTCATACGGGAATTCATTGAATGATTCATACATTGGAACCATCTATTATTCTGTGATCACTCCAACTTCTTCAGCACTAGCTGGATCTGCGACTGTAAGCGTTGATGGAGAAGGAACATTGAGCTTCCCAAGTGGAGTGAATGTTGCGAACGTGATCAGACTTAAGTCTATTGACACTGCTCTTTTCAACGAGCCTTTTATTTTAGGTGACGTTCAGGTAATTCGTGAACAATACGAATATTATGACCTGGCAAATCAAAACTTACCGATCTTCATACACTCTAGTATTGTTGTGACTCAAGTTGGTGCAACTACACCTCTTGCAAATTCATCGATCGTTCTTTCAAAATACCCTACCGTTAATATCATGGGAATTGAAGAACAAACGATCAGCGTAAATATTTACCCTAGCCCTGCTACGGACAACATTACTGTTGAGGGTATTGAAATGAATGATGCTACAATCCAGATCATTGATCAAGCGGGTAAAGTAGTTAAAACACTAGCGAATGTTAGTTCAAACGAGATCATCATTAGTGATCTCGAAAACGGGATCTACTTCATTGCAATCCAATCAAGTGGTTCACGTGCTGTGAGCAAATTCGTGAAGAAATAACCGAACGAAATCAAATTTGAAAACTCCCGGAAGTCTCTTTCGGGAGTTTTTTTGTTACCTTTCGCCATCGGATCACTTATAGATTACGTGTACTCATTTATGAAGCATTTTTACGCGATTTTCTATCTTTTATTTGCATGCTCGGCATTCGGACAGATCAATGAAGGTCTTAATCCGGAGGAACGTGCCTATCTCTTTCACGTAGTCAAAAAGAGTCCCATTCTTAATGACAATTTCGGACGATTTTTCGACTATCAGGGACCAGAGATAAAATTCCCGAATCAAACGCTGAATTACGACTCAATTGAAATCCTGATCATTAATCAGCCTGATCTCCTGGTGATCCGAAAAGATGAGATCGCGAAGTCGCCAAAAGGATTAATCGCAGAGGCAGCAAACAAAATGGCTTTATGGGAGCTCAATAAAGCCCTGCATGCCAAAAGAAATTCTCCAAATGATCTTAAACAGTATAAAAACGAATACGATCATTTTGAAAATTTGTTGATCAGTGCTTTGCCTAGTAATGCGCTCAGACAAGATGATGGTATCATGAAACCTCATCCAAAGGTTATCCAAATGCTGAATCCGGCATTGACCTTTGACGAGAAAGCTGCCATTATTGAAAACCAAAAATTTCTCACCACCGACGAGATGGTTCTGGTACTTAACGCCATAGGTACTGCTATTAATATCTACGTGGAAGAACGCAGCTTTGAGATCTTCAAAGACCTTGGTGGTAAAGCGGAGACATTTGAAAATGTTTTGATCGCAGCCGGTGATGGAAGTTCGACAACAGGTATGTTGGAAGAAAGAGAAAAAGATGAAAACGGTAGGTGGAACAAAGGTTTACCAAAGGCAGTTGGACTTTTTCCATACCAGGCTACAGTTGAACGAACTGAGGAAAAGAAGAAAACTATTGAGAATATTGAACCCAAAAGATATACTGTATCTAATTTTAAAACAGCCGGGAATAACCAGCATACCAACATTCACTTTGATGTTTGGGGATATAATACATCAAAGCAGACAACGGTTGTGATCGAGAAAAACGGTATAAACTATCACTTATTCGGTTCCGGTGAAACGCGCTTTTTAAGTCCTGATTCAAGTTTTTCCTCAGGTACTACCTTTCAAGCAATTATTAACGATCTGGAATTCAATAAGATCGCAAAGCTGAATGATAAGATCTATGGCAAGAGAGGCTTTGATTACTGGATCGACTATAACAAAAAGAAAAAAGATGCCACTGAGCTCAAGATCGAGAAAAAAGAAAAGGAATATTCAGACATGGGATATTCACCGATCACAACCTCCGTTAAACCAAGTGGTAAAGTAAAAAGATCTAAGAAGAAAGCCATAAAGAGTGGTGCTGCTGGATTCGATGCCACCCCCACGACAAACTCAAATAAAAAAGAACGAAAAAAACTACAACAAACGATTGTTGACCTATACAATCAATTCGAGGGATACCGTCTAAAGATCATTGCTCTTGAAAAAGAAAAACAAGAAGCCATTGACTTAATGGCTACTTATCAGCGCAGACTTGATCTTTTTAAACAGTACATGGGCTTCCGATGGGCAAGCTTTAAGGAGGTTGATGGTTTATACATTTTTGAGGATTCCTCCACATTTGATCTTAGAACACAAGAATTCCAATTTCCTCCTGGAAAAGAAGTTGAAGACTTTGAGATCAGACTTATATCGATCCCTGAATCTTGTCTCTCAAGCTCTTCTGATGAGGTCATGCTTCATATCAATATGACGAATGCCGTTCCACGATATGATACAAGGATCAATCTGGCGATGGTAGACGTTTTCGAATCTGATGACTGGAAGCTGGATCGATCTCTTTTCAACGAATCCGACTCGGTATCCGTAAGAATGTTCTTCGAAGCCATGCTGGATAGAAAATTGCCTTTATCTGTAATAGCAAGAGGCCAAGGTGTTGGAGAATGGAATGGTGTAACGGTCATTAAAAACTTCAAACCTGAAGAATTAAATCGTTACCCGGGTGATCCATCTGTTACAAAAATGGATAGTGCATTCTACAGATTAAGAAAAACTGAAGTTCTTATCGATTTGAATAGAGCAATCTCGATCGAAGTAAACTCTTACACGGATCCCGTACGTTCATCACTAAAAGAACTCCCATTGGTATTTCAGGAAGCAATGACAAAGTATGGGTTGACTAAAAATGACATACTCTCAGCGTACCGCTCCTACACAGTTCTGATGAAATTAAGAAAGGAGTTGAACATACTTGCCGGAAGTTATATGTCACGAGAAGAAGCGAAAATGATCATCGATCGTATGAACAAAGAGTTTGACAAAACGCGTATAAGCGTTGGTCCTACATCATTCAGACTTTCTGACTTTCAATAAACTGATCATCTGAGAAATTGACCAGGTAAAGACGCTTCGATGCGCGCGTAACAGCCGTATATAACCATCTGTTTTGAGCGAGCAGATCCTCTTCTCCAACATAGCCCTGATCTATGAATACCCTTTCCCATTGACCCCCTTGTGCTTTATGACAGGTAACTGCATATGCATATTTCACTTGCAGTGCATTAAAGTAAGGGTCCGATAATATTGCTTCATACCGCTCTTTTTTCGATTTAAGATGAAGGTAATCCTCCTCTACTGCGTAAAAAAGTTCCTTCATTCTTCCCCTATCGAGATTTGCATTTTCAGACATCAAAGACTCCGTGTGTAGGATGACCTCCAGGTCTCCAAGATCGGGCTGGTCAGGAAAAGAGATCAAAGCATGGCAGAATTCAAACCCATAGAGATTCTCCCATTTTTTGACCCGCAATACCCTGATCATTTCGCCGTTGGCAATAAAATCAATACTTTTTTGCTCGTTCTGCCAGAAATAATTGTTTTTAACAACCATCAGATCATCGCCTCCACATAGTTTGTCTTCGTACCATAGAATTCTTCCACGAACGTTTTGATTGTAGAGGTTCGCATATTTATTTGATCGTGTAATGATCAAGGTTTCCTCTCTGCCCACTTCATCGTAGGCCTTTTCAAGTTCGTCTTGTAATTCGGTGCCGGTTATCCGAACGACATCACCACCAAAACTCAGATCAAAAGCATATGCGCTATCGTTCCCTGAACTTCTTATTCCCGTTGCATTATATAAAATAGAACTATTCAGTGCCTGACGATGAACGGATGTTAAATTGCTTTCTCTAATGGTGAAACCCGGAAAGAAATATTTTAACTGCGCTGTATCCAATGCTGGAGAAGTATCACATCCAACAGGAGGTAACTGACCACCATCTCCGATCAATATTAATTGACAGCCTTTTCCGCCATAAACGTGTTCGATCAGATCCGATAATATATCTTTCGTATCCAAACCGGTCTTTTGATCTATTCCTCCGTCTCCGATCATAGAAGCTTCATCGACTATGAACACCGTATTCTTACTCAAATTAGGTTTAAGCGTAAATGGGGCGTTCAGATCACTTTTTGATTTTCGCCAATAAATACCGCGATGGATCGTACTGGCAGGTTCTCCGGATTTCAGACTCAACACTTTTGCCGCTCTTCCCGTGGGAGCCATAAGTTTTACCTGGATCTTATAATGTTTCAATGTTCTCACGAAAGCACCGAGAACAGACGTTTTCCCGGTACCTGCATATCCTCTCACCACCATGATCTCTTTTAGATCTCTTGCGCGTAGAAAAGCTTCCAGATCAGTGAATAGCTTATCCTGTTCCTCATTCGGCGGAAGACTGAAAAATGAACGGATCTGATGTTGAAAGGGTGAAACAGACATAAGTTGAACAACCATCAAATCTAAAGAAAATGCACGGTATTTCTCATTGATTAAACCGTCAAAAAAAACTATTGACCGAATGTCCTCAATCTCTAAAAAATTGTAGTTTTGTTACCGTTAACATCGAAATGTGATACAATGAACGGAAATCTTTCATTACTGCTGAAAAAATTATCTATCCCGGCTATACTTCTTGTTCTGGGTGTAATCATGGTATATATTGGACTAACATCAGAACAAGATGCGATCTATAAGATTGCTTCGATCATGATGATGTTGGCTGGTATGATCAGCTTGGCATTCAGTACAGGTAACCTAAATCGTAAGATCATGGTTCTGATCGGTGCTACAACAGGTGTTATCGCAGTGGTATTGTTGTTCTACTCATACAAGAGTGTATCTGACACTACACGTTACAACAAAAATTACGCGCTTTGTCGCATGCAAGCCATTCAAAACCTTCAGGATATCCGTTATATTCAGAAGTCTTACATGGATAAAAATGGTAAGTACATCGATAATTGGGATGAGCTTGTTGAATATGCAAAAACTGGTACTGTTCCAAAATTGATCAGTCGAGGAAGTGTTCCAAACAGACCAATCACTCCGGAAGAAAGAAAATTCTTGTACAACGATAACCGTCCATTGGATAACAACATGACCGAGCAGGAAGCAGTATTATTGTCTCGTTGGAAAGAAGGACCAAACTACATGCAAGATTTTTCTGAGTTCGTTCGTGATACCATTCAGATCACTTTTAAAGA
>SBGS01000192.1 GCA_006226555.1 Bacteroidota bacterium | reverse complement strand
TGGGTTCTGGATGGAGTAATCAAATTCGTGCAGTAGCCATGATTGTAGTAGGTGGTAGCGGTATTTGTACCGGTGCATTGATCAATAATTCTTGTAACGATGGAACACCATATTTCCTAACTGCAAATCACTGTTTGGGTGGAAGTAGTACTGGCAACTGGGCATTCCGTTTTAACTGGGCTTCGCCTCCGGGAACGGAATCATGCGCTACAACAGCGAATTCAACTGACCCGGGTCCTCCTTACGATCAAACTGCAAACGGTGCAACTGTTTTGGTTAGTGGAACACAGGCAGATCATGCGTTTCTTGAGATCGATAACATGACCGTGACAGATGCATTGAACTGGAATTTGTTCTATGCCGGGTGGAATAACGATGACACGGAAGGTGCAATTTCACTTGTAACAGGCATCCATCATCCCAGAGGAGATGTTATGAAAATTTGTCAAGCCGACGATAATAACAATGGAATTTACCACGCCGTTAATTCCGGAGCTGAAACGTGGGAGATCGATGCCTGGGAGGAGGGTGTGACAGAGCCCGGTTCATCCGGTTCACCATTATTTGACCAAAACGGTCGTATTATCGGGCAATTATACGGCGGCGCGGCAGCATGTAGCGGTACATCCAACAATGGTCAATACGACTATTATGGACGTCTGGGCGTGTCATGGGGATTGGGAATCGGAACATACCTTGATCCTGCTTCCTGCGGAGGTACAAATACAACCAATGATGGCTGGGATCCAAATGGACCGGCTGATCCGGACAATGCAAGTATTCAAAGTGTTATTGCACCATCTGGACTTACCTGCTCAGACTGGATCGTTCCTCAGGTACGTTTGAGAAATGCAGGAGGGAATACCTTAACTTCTTGTACGATCACTTACAATGTTGATGGCGGTACAAATAGCACATACAATTGGACAGGGTCTCTTGCACAAAATGCTACAGAAGTTGTTGTTCTTCCGGGAATGACTGTATCCGCAGGAACCCATGTGTTCAACGCGGAGACGAGTAATCCGAACGGTACGGCAGATACAGATCCGTCAAATGATGCTGCCGTAGGGAATTTTGAAATTCAAACCGGTGGTTACGAAACTACACTGAATCTGAACACGGACTGCTACGGCCAGGAGACTTACTGGGAGATCAGAGATGTAAGCAGCAATCTGGTAGCATCAGGAGGAAACACATCAGGAATCCCTCCCGGCGGATTAAACATCGCATCCAATGCGGATCCGGGCGCATATAGTGACAATACACTTATCTCTTTAAAAATGTGTATGGCTGAAGGTTGTTATGATTTCACAATTTATGATGACTATGGTGATGGGCTTGAGGGATCTATTAATTGGGGATGTAACACTGACGGTGATTACGAGATCGTAAATTCCTCAGGTACTGTTTTAGGGTCCATGCAAAATGTGAATTTCGGGAACTCTGAAACGATCAACTTCTGTGTTGTGAACAATGCATCTCTTGAGGAGTTACTTCAGTCTGCTATGCACGTTTATCCAAATCCAAATGATGGCACATTTACCATTTCATTTGAGCAGCTGGATCAGTTTGCAGATGTCGTTGTAATGGACATAAACGGTCGTGTAATCTTCAAAGATCGCATGGAAGCACTTGAGAATACAATCAACCTGAATGGAATTTCGGGAGGAGTATATCTGATTGAAGTGACCATCGATTCTGTTGTATTTAATCAACGAATCATAGTAAAATAACAGGCAAAACCTGAAAATGATAAAGGCGGGGTATCCCGCCTTTTTTTATTTGAAAAATTAAAGTAGCTTTCCTCAAAATTTAAACTATGACTAAAACGCTACTTACACTACTCGCATTCAATGCTTTCATTGGAATTTCTCAGATCAACTATACGGTGGATGTACTTCGTCTAAAGGCAAAGGCTGATGACTGTGATGGTGGTTCACTACTCGGATGTCCGAATCAACCTCAAGATCCGATCTTTAATGTATGGGTCACTGATGCTGACGCAAACGAAAATACATTCTGCTGGATATATGAAGATGATAATGCGGCTTCATACGACACATGGATTGATATTCAAAATGTCCAGGTTGCAAACGTGACCAACGCTAACACGACATACATTTCAGTTGAAATGTCAGGGTTCGAAACCGACGCAGTTTTTTCTGCAACATGTAATGCTGAGTCCGGAGATGATGCCATTGAAAACCGACAGCTTGCACAGCAATTTGATATTTCGACAATACCAATGAGTACACCTTATGTCGCTATCGTTGATATTGCCGGAATCTATTTTGCTGAGGTACAAATAGAGTGGGTTGACCCGTCAGCAAACATTGATGAGCTTTCGACTAAAGTTTCTGTTTATCCAAATCCAAGTGAAGGAGAATTGAAGCTTAACATCAGTAACAACGGAAATTATCAGGCTAACATATACGATTTGAGCGGCAGAATGGCGTTATCGACAAACGCTGAAAACGGAACGACAATCCAGCTGGCGGACTTGAACATCGGCACCTATCTTTTAGAGCTGGTAACTTTGGAAGGAGTGCTGATTTATAGAGAAAAGATCATTCTACGATAAAAATTCCTTAGCTCAGACATAAACACTTGTATATATATTCAAGTGAAAAAATTACCTTTATAGGGTGAAAGGAATTCTTTTTGCTTATATCTGCCTATTAGCGATCATGTTACCGCTATCTTTCATGACGATTGGTTCGTGGTGGGCTGATGACACAGCAGTTGAATTGGTCGAGAATTATACAGAAGAAGGTGAAGATGATGCTGACCTTGAATTGAATCTGTACTCCATTCTTCCTGAAAACAACAGTGATATATTCCTTGTATCTGCAGATCGAAAAGAAAGAAGCATATTCTATTCAGACCCCTATAATAGCGCATATACTAATAACGTAAACACTCCGCCTCCCGAATTGATCTATTGACATCCGAAGCAATTTAATTTTTCAAACAAGTCAATATTTCATGAAAAACATTTTTCAGTATTGGAAGAATGATCTTCCATCCAGTTTAGTTGTATTTCTCGTTGCGCTGCCGCTTTGTCTGGGAGTTGGGCTGGCTTCGACAAACGTTGAGGGAATAGCCGGTATGCCAAGCATTTTCAGTGGATTAATCGCTGGAATTGTGGGTGGTATTATCGTGGGAGCGTTTAGCGGATCACGCCTCGGGGTTTCAGGTCCGGCGGCCGGGTTGATCACGATCATTACCGGAGCACTTTTGACACTGGGCAGCTTCGAAGCTTTTCTTGTTGCCGTATTCATTTCCGGGGTGATCCAGCTCATTGCCGGTTTTATTGGTGCAGGTGTACTCAGCAGGTATTTCCCTTCTTCGGTGATCAAGGGCATGCTTGCTGCTATCGGGATCACATTAATTTTGAAAGAAATCCCACACGCTGTCGGGTACGACAAAGATTTCTTTGGTGATGAATCATTCTGGCAGATGGATGGACATAATACCTTTTCAGAGCTTCTTTACGCCCTAAACGCCTTCTCTCCCGGAGCAACAGTTGTCAGCTTGATTTCCATTACTTTGCTAATAATACTTGACTCCAAATTCTTCAAGCGATTTCTTGTCTTTAAGTTTGTACCAAGTGCTTTGATCGTTGTAATTGTAGGAGTACTCTTGAATGAGGCTTTTAAGGTATTTTCTCCGTCCTTGATCGTTGGTAAGGAACACCTGGTGAATCTACCTGTTGCATCCTCTGTCCAGGAGTTCACTTCCTTTTTTCATGTACCCGACTTTAGTTATCTCACTAATCCCGATGTTTACGTAATTGCGTTAACACTGGCTCTCGTTGGAAGTCTGGAAACCTTGCTGTCAGTTGAGGCAACTGATAAGCTTGATCCTGATAAACATCATACACCCACTAATCGTGAGTTAAAAGCACAGGGCATTGGAAATATTGTTTCCGGATTAATCGGAGGTCTTCCGATCACACAAGTTATTGTACGTAGTTCAGCCAACATCAATTCCGGAGCTAAATCAAAGTTGTCGGCAATTCTTCACGGTGTTCTACTGTTATTCGCCGTATTACTTATTCCGGGCTTACTCAATAAAATCCCGTTGTCATCTCTGGCAGCGATTCTATTAATGATCGGTTATAAGCTTGCAAAGCTCCCGCTATTCAGATCCATGTTCAAATTAGGGAATGAGCAATTTTTACCCTTTATAATAACGATTATAGGCGTTTTATTGACAGATCTATTGATTGGAATTGCAATCGGAATGAGTGTTTCGATCTTCTATATATTGCGGAAAAATTTCCACAACAATTATAAATACCTGAAAAGCGAAGAATCGGGCAAAACAATTCACACAATAAAATTATCTGAAGAAGTCACTTTCCTCAACAAAGCGAGTATTTTTGAATTACTGGATGGAATTGAGGACAACGCTAAGGTAGTTATAGAGGGGTCGCACTGTGAGGAGATCGATTACGATGCACGCGAAATTTTAAAAGAATTCAAAGAATATACAGCCAAAGAGCGGAATATTGATCTGGAAATCATCGGCTTAAACATATAGTTATGGAAGAATATTATAAGCAGTTACTGGACAACAACAAAGAATGGGTTGAATCGAAAACAAAGGATGATCCGGCATATTTCACACGTCTAGCACAGGGGCAGCAACCACCTTTGTTGTGGATTGGGTGTGCCGATAGCCGCGTTCCAGCGAACGAGATCATTGGCGCTCAGCCGGGAGAGGTTTTTGTGCACAGAAACATCGCGAACATGGTTGTTCACAGTGATATGAATATGCTCTCCGTCCTTGATTATGCCGTGAACGTTTTAAAAGTGAGACACGTGATCGTTTGTGGTCATTACGGGTGTGGTGGTGTTGCAGCAGCAATGACCAATCAACGCATCGGATTGATCGATAACTGGATTCGCCACATTAAGGATGTATACAGACTCCACAACCTGGAGTTGGACGGTATAGATGACCATCAAAAACGATTTAACCGTTTCGTTGAGTTGAATGTTTATGAGCAAGTGCTCGATCTGGCAAAAACGTCCATCATTCAAAATGCATGGGAAAATGGTCAACAGATTCACCTGCACGGATGGGTTTATGATATCAAAGACGGATTGATCGTTGACCTTGATGTTACGCTGAAGAACAATTCTTCTCTCGAAGAAGTTTATCGTTTAACGCACTAGTACTTCACGAAAACATTTTTCGGTTCGGTGAAGAAGCGCAAGGCTTCCCAACCACCTTCTCTACCTACTCCGGAAGATTTTACTCCTCCGAATGGAGTTCTTAGATCGCGCACTAACCAGGCATTGATCCATACAATACCTGCATCGATCTTTTCAGCCATTCTGTGGGCTCTTTGCAGGTCTGAGGTCCAAATGGTAGCACTCAATCCATATTGCGTTGAATTAGCCATCATTAACACCTCTTCCTCTGTTTCGAAAGGAGTGATCGTTACAACCGGGCCAAAGATCTCTTCCTGATTTGTACGACAATCAAAGCTCAATCCTTCGATCACTGTAGGCCTTAGGTAGTATCCTCCATCATAAGGAGCGGGCAGTTCTACTCGTGTTCCACCTGTCAGCACCGTTCCTCCTTCTTCTTTTGCAAGCTCGACGTAGGAAAGGACTTTTTCCAGGTGAGGCTTCGATACCATTGCGCCTAATTTAGCGTTGGGATCTTCCGGATTAGAAACAACAGTTGCATCAACCTTTCTAACAAATTCTTCTTTGAATTTCTCGTAGATGCCTTTCTGTACAAATATTCTCGATCCACAAAGACAGATCTGACCCTGATTGGCAAATGAAGACCTAAGCGTTGTGCTCATCATTTCCTTGAAATCGCAATCGTCGAATATGATGTTCGGGTTTTTACCTCCCAGCTCCAAGGAAAGCTTCTTAAACATCGGGGCAGCTGTTCGAGCAATGTATTCTCCTGTCTTCGTACCACCTGTAAAAGAAATGGCTTTGATCTTAGGGTGTTTTACGATCGCATCTCCGGCAGCACCTCCCTCTCCATGCAGGATATTCAATACTCCTGCAGGCATTCCTGCATCTCGCGCTACCTCTCCTAGCAAAAAGGCTGTGTATGGCGTTACCTCAGAAGGTTTAGCAATCACACAATTCCCTGCTGCTAATGCAGGAGCGATCTTCCATGAGAACAAATACAAGGGTAAATTCCAGGGAGAAATACACCCAACAATGCCCAGTGGCTTTCTTAATGTATAATTCACTCCAACTCCCGTCATTGGATGCGCCTCAGACGCAAAATGAATGATGGCTGTCGCGAAAAAATGAAAGTTTGAAACTGCACGAGGAATATCTACGTGAGCAGCCAAAGAAAGAGGTTTACCGTTGTCGCGAGATTCAGCTTTAACGAACTCATCCATTCTTGCTTCAATTCCTTCACTAAGTCGGACAAGGATCTTACTTCTTTCTTCGTTCGACATTCCAGACCAGATCGGATATGCCTGCTCGGCAGCCTTAACGGCAAGTTCAACATCGGCAGCGTCCGAATTAGGTATTTGGCAATACACCTTTCCTGTAGCAGGTTCGTAGTTATCTATATAGTTTCCATTCACCGGTGCGATAAACTCACCTCCAACAAAATTCTTCAAACTTTCCATGACGTAAAATTAAGAAACCCCTATATATATTTTGATCTGAACATTCGCAGAATGTAATACACCAATAAACCCATCAATGCGCCTGTTGCATTTGCGATCATATCGTACATCGAATAGCTTCTGCCCGGAACATAAAGTTGACCTATTTCCATTGCTGTTCCGAAAAGAACACATGATACAACTATGGCAATCAATCGGGTGACTCCCTGTAGAATGAAAGAACGCAACATGAGAAATGTAAGCACCGAATATGCAATGAAATGACCCAGCTTATCATTACTGGCGGTTACGGCCGGTTTCGGAGACAAGCTGAGGTAAACGATCGAAACCAAAACGATCAATGCTATGCCAAAGACCATTTTATTTCTGATCATTCTCTATGTATTCGAGTCCGTAATCTATCCCTTTTTCTATCGCAGGCACCCCCTCAATTAACCACTTTGGAGAAGGTTTCCCCTGCAAGTAATGATCAAAGAACTGTCTCATGCGAACGCTTAAATCCCTTCGATTCGCATCCTTCATGAGATTGTGGTCATCGTTGTTATAGTTCAACATCCAAACAGGTTTGTTCAAGCGTTTCATAGCTGTAAACATTTCAATACCCTGATACCACGGAACTGCACCGTCACCATCATTGTGCATGATCAAAAGCGGTGTAGAGATCTTGGGGATTCCAAAGATCGGTGAATTCTCATAGTACAATTCAGGCTTCTCCCAAATAGTCGCTCCAATCCTACTCTGTGATTTTTCGTACTGGAATTGTCGATTTAATCCGCTACCCCATCTGATACCTCCATAAGCCGAAAACATATTGGATACAGGTGCTCCCGCCATCGCAGCCGCATATCTATCCGTCATGGTTATCATTTGAGCCGTCTGATATCCACCCCAGGATTGTCCTTGTAACCCCATTCTTGTGCTGTCGATATTCGGATAGAGCTCCAAAGCGCGATCAGTTGCAGCCATGATCGTATTATAGGCGGATCTGGCTGGGTGACCTGATTCATAACGAATATCCGGAATAAGCACCACATAGCCCGCAGAAGCATATTCAGTCGGATAAATGATTGAAGCAGTCGGTTTAGGAATATAATGCTGATGGTAACGATCAGTGTACAATTCATAATAATACACTAACAGGGGGTACTGTTTATTTGGATCAAAATTTTCGGGTTTGTAAAGCAATCCCTCCAGTTGATTCCCATCGTAGGTTGTGTATTCGATCAATTCCACGGTAGGCCAGATATACTCATTTTGTTGAGGATTTGTAACTGAAATACATGTCGCTTTCTTGATATCATTTTTGAAAACATACAATTCAGGATAATCCGAAACCGTCATTTTACGATAAGCAAATAAGTTTCTCTTTCTCGATGCAGAAAACGCGTAAGCCTTCGCGTCATAGTAGGCAATTTCTACAAGGTCATTGTGATCTCCGTGTGCTTTCAGTTGATAAACATGAGTACCTTTTGAGCGTTTATCAAACCCGACAAAAACACCATTCTCCAAATCGAGGTATGCACTATCCGATTCCCTTGGTGTAAAATCGATCTCAACTAGATTTGAGTCATTTGACAAACAGGTAACACAATTCAATTCCGCTGTACCTGAATTTATTGTATACACGTTGTGTCTTGATCTTACTACCGCCTCTCCATCTCTTGTCCAACCCAACACCCCGAAGTTAGAGGCATCAGCAGGCATTCCATTCATATCCTCGGTCCAAACGATGTGTTTATCCGAAGAAAGCGGTTTAATCGTTTCATCCGAGATGTTCATCATGTGATAAGACCCTTCAGCAAAGAATAAATAATACTGACCGTCCGGGCTCAGGCTCGAATTAAAACCATCACCTCTTCCTATCAACATTCTTTCTCCTGTTTTCAGATCAAGACGATAATAATCGGATTTCCATGGGTATTCCCAATTGTAACGGGACTGATAATTTTCGTTGGAGCTTGCCAATACCGCATCTCCGATTATTGTTTTATTCGGATAAAAACGCAAGGTGTCATCCGTAAGTGCAATGATATTTCCTCCTTCCAGTTCATAAACAAAAATATGAGCCCGTTGCTGGTCGCGTTTCAGCTCTTTTAATTGCTGCGGTTGGAGACGATCGTCCTTATAATGCCACACATCAACAACGGCTTTTTCGTCCTCCAGCAATGTATCCTTCACTTCAGGTTCAGCTCTGTTCCCTAAACCAAAGAAAAGTCTTCTTCCATCTAAGGTGAAGATCGGTTTAAAATGTG
>SBGS01000069.1 GCA_006226555.1 Bacteroidota bacterium | reverse complement strand
AGTTTAATCTATCCTAACTGGGTTTGGGTAAATCGCAAATACTACACAAAGGGCTCAAGAGAGCTTCGTCAAGCTAAACCAATGATCCGTCAGGGTAATTGGGATATCGCTGAAAAACAATTGGAGTACGGTCTAAACAGCCACGGAAGAAAAGCTACAGGCCGAACATACTTCAATCTTGCACTTGTCAAAGAAGGTCAAGGTGACCTTGAAACGGCTATTAAATACGCAGAAACAGCTGCACTTGAATTCGGAAACAAGGAAGCGAATGAATATCTTGTTTTGCTCAGAAGACGTCAATTTCAAATGCAACGCGTAGAAGAGCAGGAAGGAAATTAATTCTTTCGCGTCAAATAGAATATATTGATTCCAATAATGGCGGAATTCGTGATCACGATCGGCCAGGCTATAGGGTGCAACAATGAGCCATAGAGGATAAATGTCCCACAACCAACGGAATTTAAAATCCGAAGGTGACGAATATCCTTCATCACAAAAGACACCAAAACAAGCAAAGATGCGCTATAACCCAATATACTGATAGGATCCATTAATTTAAGTTAAGAAGAGGACTACGGAACTATTTTAGTTTTATTCCTAATTCCTCCATTTGTTCAACATTCAGAGGAGAAGGCGCATCGATCATTACATCTCTACCACTGTTATTTTTAGGGAATGCGATGTAATCTCTAATGGATTCAGAACCACCCATTGTCGCAGCAAGACGATCTAATCCAAAGGCAAGACCACCGTGAGGAGGTGCACCATATTCAAATGCTGACATCAAGAAACCAAATTGTGCTTCTGCTTCTTCTTTACTAAAACCAAGCAGATCAAACATTTCAGACTGAAGTTTACGGTCGTGGATACGAATAGATCCTCCACCCAACTCAACACCATTCATAGCGAGGTCATAGGCATTCGCACGCACTTTACCCGGATCTGTCGATAGCAAGGAAACATCTTCCGGTTTTGGAGAAGTGAATGGATGGTGCATCGCATGATATCTGCCGCTTTCTTCATCCCACTCAAGTAATGGGAAGTCCATAACCCAAAGTGGCTTAAAAACATTAGGATCACGTAAACCAAGTTCGTTACCCATGTGTAAACGCAATTCATTCAATTGCTTTCTTGTTGTATGAAGATCACCACTCAAAACAAGCATCAGGTCTCCAGGCTTCGCATTTGCCGCTTTAGCCCATTCCTGAAGGTCTTCCTGAGAATAAAACTTATCTACAGATGACTTCAAGGTACCGTCAGTATTATATTTCACATATACCAACCCTTTTGCTCCAATTTGTGGACGTTTCACCCAATCAGTGAGTGCATCAAGCTGTTTACGTGTATATTCACTACACCCTTCAGCATTGATTCCCAATACTGTTTCTGCTCCATCAAAAATGGCAAATCCTTTACCTTTCGCAACAGCATTAAGGTCAACGAACTCCATTCCAAAGCGGATGTCAGGCTTGTCTGATCCATAACGCATCATCGCTTCCTCATAGGTCATTCTAGGGAAAGCCTCTGTAAAACTTACTCCTCTTACCGTTTCAAACAAATGCTTGATCAGTCCTTCGAAGGTGTTAAGGATATCTTCCTGCTCAACGAACGCCATTTCGCAGTCTATCTGTGTGAATTCAGGTTGACGATCCGCTCTTAAGTCCTCATCACGGAAACACTTTACGATCTGATAATAGCGATCAAATCCCGATACCATGAGTAATTGCTTAAAGGTCTGTGGTGATTGAGGAAGGGCATAGAACTCACCTTGATTCATTCTACTCGGCACAACGAAGTCTCTCGCTCCCTCGGGCGTTGATTTGATCAACACTGGTGTTTCAACATCAATAAATCCTTGTGTATCGAGATATTTTCTTGTCTCAAGGGTCAACTTGTTTCGCAGGATCAATTTTTGCTGTACAGGTTTTCTGCGAAGATCCAGATAACGATATTGCATGCGAAGTTCATCTCCTCCATCTGTATCATCCTCTATCGTAAATGGTGGCAATTTAGAAGCGTTGAGCAATTTGAGCTCCGTAACTTTTATTTCTATATCCCCTGTTGGTAGGTTCCTATTTTTACTCGCACGTTCGATGACTTCACCCTTGATCTGTATCACGAATTCCCTACCTAATTTACGTGCAGCTGCACATAAGTCGGCATTCTCTTCCATATTGAAGGCAAGTTGCGTTATTCCGTAACGGTCTCTTAGATCTACGAAGGTCATTCCTCCAAGATCTCGGGAGCGTTGCACCCATCCTGCAAGTGTTACTTGGTTTCCAATATGTTCAGTGCGTAATTCGCCACAAGTGTGAGATCTGTACATGTTCCAAAAATTTGGGCAAAAATAGTCGTTTAAAGTGGAATATTTCCGTGTTTTTTACGAGGGAGCACCTCAGCTTTTTTCTCCAGCATTTTAAAGCCACGTATGAGTTTCTCACGTGTTTCTTCCGGAAGGATTACTGCATCGATGATACCTCTTTCGGCTGCTCTGTATGGATTCGCAAAAAGATCAGCATATTCCTGTTCTTTTTCCAGCCATTTTGCATTTTTATCTTGTGCGTCAGCGATCTCCTTGCGGAAAATGATCTCTGCAGCACCTTTTGCCCCCATTACAGCAATTTCGGCCGTTGGCCATGCAAAGCTTAGGTCTGCGCCAACACTCTTAGAATTCATCACACAGTAGGCACCACCATATGCTTTACGCGTGATAACCGTAATGCGCGGAACCGTTGCTTCTGAAAATGCATAAAGCAATTTCGCTCCATGATTAATGATACCTCTCCATTCCTGATCCGTTCCCGGAAGGAATCCAGGCACATCTTCAAACACCAAAAGTGGAATGTTGAATGAGTCACAGAATCTTACAAATCGTGCTCCTTTTCTGGACGCGTCGATATCCAATACCCCTGCCAGGGCAGCAGGTTGATTTGCAACTACACCAATTGTTCTTCCTTCCAAACGAGCAAAACCAACTACGATATTCTTGGCAAAGTCAGCATGTACTTCTCGGAATGTATGATCATCAACGATACAATCGATCACCTTCTTCATATCGTAAGGCATTTGATTGTTGTCTGGAAGTATCGTTTTTAATTGTTCCGTCTTCGATTCATTAAAGTGATGTACGGAAGGATGCGGAGCATTTTCGTCGCAATTCTGCGGCAAATAGCTCAAAAGGTCACGTACCTGTCGCAATGCTTCTACATCATTTGCAGCAGTGAAATGGTTTACCCCTGATTTTTCTGCATGCGCTTTCGCTCCACCCAGGTCTTCAGAGCTCACTTCTTCGTGCGTTACCGTCTTTACGACGTTTGGTCCGGTAACGAACATATACGAAGTATCTTCAACCATGAATACAAAATCCGTTAGTGCTGGGGAATAAACAGCTCCTCCTGCACATGGTCCCATGATCACGCTGATCTGAGGTATAACTCCGGATGCTCTTGTGTTGCGAAAGAAAATATCTGCATAACCCGCAAGAGAAACAACTCCCTCCTGAATTCGTGCACCACCGGAATCATTCAAACCAATGATTGGAGCTCCATTTTTCATCGCCAGATCCATAACACGACAGATCTTGCTGGCATGCGTTTCTGATAAACTTCCTCCCAATACCGTGAAATCCTGAGAAAACACATATACCAGTCTTCCATGAACAGTTCCGAATCCTGTGATCACTCCATCTCCCGGAATGATGTTCTTATCCAGACCGAAAGAATTCGATCTGTGCTCAACAAACGCTCCGATCTCTTCAAAAGAACCCTCATCCAAAAGTAAGGTTATCCTTTCTCTGGCAGTAAGTTTACCTTGTTGATGCTGTTTTTCGATTCGTGCTGTTCCACCTCCAACTTTCGTTGCCTCTCTGCGTTCCAGTAATTGTTCATTCTTCATCATAGCTTGTCCCGCTTGGTTGCGAACAAAGATAATGTTATTTCAAAAGTAAACTCGTGAAGATGGATTTTGATCCTATGGTTTTAGAGCATTTTACGTTTGATCATGTCGGTCTGAAAATTGCTATTTCTTCGTACATTGTGATCTAATTGACAGCAATATGAGGTATTCCCTATACATATTTATCCTTTTTGCATTCGTTGGTTGTACCAAATACACTGATGGACCCGCATTTTCATTGCTGTCACGCAAATCTCGAATGGTAAACCGCTGGGAGCTCGACAAAGCAACGGCAAATGGTGAATTCTGGACTCCCTATTATCCTTTAAAGGAAATGGAGCTGAGGGAAGATTTCACTCAAACCAGCACGTTTAGAACACTCAACGTTCCTAATGTGATGACCGGGCAATGGGAATTTGACAATAGAAAAGAGAACCTCAAACTTATCTTCTCGAATGATTTCACCCAAGTCTTCAGAATAGATCGACTGAAGAAAGATGAGTTGCGGCTTACTATATTCAGTAATGATACAACGTACAAACTTGACTACATCACGTATAAGTGATCAGATCGCACCCTTTGCCTTTAATTCTAAGTATTTGTTGATCGTATTTACAGATAAGTCCTCCGGTAGCGTTAATACAGTATGAATACCATTTTGGCGTAAGGTCTGTGCCAGCATCGATTTATATGAGATCATCCGCTCTGCTACAGTACTTTGATACACTTCCAATAAAGACTCCGTTTCCCCGAATGCAAGGTCCTGTAATTCTTTATTTTCGAACATTACAACCACCAGTACGTGCTTCTGATTAATTTGTCGAAGAATTGGAAGGGCTCTTTTCAGTGTAAACTCCGATTCGAAATTGGTAAACAAAACAATGAGTGATCTTGATCGGACACTTCTGCGGATCGACTGGTATAAGAGGTCATAGCTCGCCTCCTTAAAGCGCGTACGTTGATTGTACAAAGCCTCGATCATTCTTCTCATCTGACCAGCTGAACGCTCAGCAGGAAGTACCGTTCCTATTTTATCGGAGTAAGTGATCAATCCTGCTTTATCCCCTTTTCGAATGGCAATATTCGAAAGCACCAATGAAGCGTTGATTGAATAATCAAGAAAGCTAAGACCATCAAAATCCATTTCCATGTTCCGGCTTTTATCGATTATGCAATAAACCGATTGTGATTTCTCTTCCTGATACTGATTTACCATCAGCTCATTTTTTCTACTTGTAGCTTTCCAGTTAACCGTTCTCAGGTCGTCTCCTTGAATGTAGTTCTTGATCTGTTCGAATTCACTGTTATTTCCAAGTCTGCGGATCTTTTTGATCCCTGAGTTTACTTTCTGCTGATGAAACACCAATAATTCGTATTTCTTCATCTGTAACACGGAAGGATACACGTGGAATTTGCCTGACGCTGAAATTTCCACTCTCCTCGAAACAAGGAAAAATACCGAACGTATTCTGACCGTTATGTCTCCAAAGGAGAATTCACCCCTACTTTTTGGTGTAAATGTGTAATCAAATGTTCTTTCACCACCAGCAGCTAGCATTCCGCCGAATGATCTGCTTCGCTCCTGCATCTCAATCGGAAATCCTTCATACAGAATAAAATGAAATGGTTGATTGGAGAGGTTTTCAACTTTGAGCTTGATCTTGTTCGTCTCTCCCAGATTAAAGCGTTCCTGCCAGGTCCGTTGAACATGTATCGGCTCTCTATTAGAAAAAACCAACAAGGTATCTATTGCCGTAACTCCGAACAAGCTGGCCAAAGTGACATCGGCAATGAATTCGAGGTTTGGAATTGAGAATGCAGCAACATACATCCCAATTGCGAGGACGAATACCACGAAAAACCAACGTGTAAGATATATGTTCGCGAGCAATCTCAATTATCTGGGTACTTCAAGCGTTTTGATGATCTCCTGTATCACATCCTCTGTTCGGAATCCTTCCATCTCTGCTTCCGGAGTAAGGATCAATCTATGGTTCAACACGGGTTCAGCCACAAACTGGATGTCCTCCGGTGTAACAAAGTCTCGTCCTCTGATAGCCGCGGTTGCCTTTGCAGCTCTCAAGATAGAAAGCGATGCCCTCGGTGACCCCCCAAGATACACTTTGCCATGATTTCTTGTTTTGTGCGTGATTGCGGCTATATACTTCACTAAGTTATCTTCTACAACAACCCCTTCGATCGTCTCCTGAATTTTCTTGATCTCATCTGCATTGAAAACAGCTGCAATTTCATCCAGATCAGGCGGAGTTACTCTCGCCTTGTAACGATGAAGAATAGCCTCCTCCTCGTGAAGCTCAGGGTAATCCAGCTTGATCTTGAATAGGAAACGGTCAAGCTGTGCCTCTGGTAAGCTATACGTACCCTCTTGTTCGATCGGGTTCTGAGTGGCAATAACAAGGAACGGGAAGCTCATTGGGTAACGCTGTCCATCATAAGTTATCTGACGTTCTTCCATCACCTCAAAAAGTGCTGCCTGTGTTTTTGCAGGGGCACGGTTAATCTCATCGATCAGCACAATATTTGAAAAGATCGGTCCTTTCTTAAATGAAAAAGCCGAGTCCTTCATGTTGAATACCGATGTACCGATAACATCAGAAGGCATCATGTCAGGTGTAAACTGAATACGCGAAAAGTCGACATTTAGCGACTTTGAAAGCACTTTTGCACTCAATGTTTTCGCAACACCAGGAGCTCCTTCCAGTAAAACGTGTCCGTTCGCAAAAATACCCGCCATCAACAGGTCAACCATTTTCATTTGACCAATGACATAGGTACCAATGACATTTCGAACTTCATTTACTTTTTGAGCAACCCAAAGCAATTCCTTATTATCCCTTTCAAAACCATACTGAGTTTGCTGCTCTTCAGTTTTCGGAGCAATCGGTTCGCCTCCTACATACTGATCATCCTTCGGCATATAGCTTGAGTGATCTTGCTGCTCATTTTTTTCGGGCTCATGGGGATTATTTGTTTCATCTACCATAACTCTTCGTTTTTCATTCTTAAAAGGGCTCGCTTGAATTTAGCTTTTTCAAATCGACCCATATCGTTTAGGTTAATAATTAATCTCTTTTCGTCTTTAAATAACAGACTCGCATTCTTTTCATCCAGATCGATGGCCAACAATTCATCCATTTTATACGACCTTGTTAATCCAAATGAAGGTGTACTAACAATCTCATTTCGGTTTATGATCATGAGCGGTTTTTGCAATTGTCGTACTCCCAGGAAAAGTATCAATCCACCAACAGGCCACAAGGCGATCCCCACTCCATGTGCTCCAACCAATAAGTAGAAGCCAAATATAATTCCTGCCAATCCAACTAAAATGAATGTTGCGGGAAGCCATAATCTTCTGTAGATCACAACTTCCTTTTTTTGTTCTCTTTCCAAGACATGCTCAGCAATAATTCCAGCTCTTTTGTAAAAATCCTGTTTCAGCTTATGCACTTTAACCACGGTGTCATCGCTGACATCAAATGCCTCCTTCGTTTCCAATATGCCTATAAGGACCTTGATCTCTTCCAGCGAAATATTACTTTTTTCGGAAAGCGAAACCAATGCTCTTTCATCTTCTCTTCTGTTCAGATCTATAAAGAAATGCTTTTGGACCACGGCATAGAAATTCCTGCGCTGTACATTTAACATGCCATAAGGATTTCTTTTCGAGAAATAGATCGATGTTATTGTTTCTGTAAAGGCACTCGTTGTGTTTTTCTTTGGCTCCAGATAGGGAACAACAGGTCTTATTCGCTTACTCCTGAAGATCAAAAAGATCAGTAATCCTAAAATGCCGAACAGAAAAGCTTTCAATAATGTTCTGTTCTCAAAGATGATCCTTAAGTAACTATCATCCCTCTTACCTTCCCCATCAAGCAATTCATCAATATCTTCCGTCCCATAGTCATCTGAGAGTCTTCCCAGCTCAAGAAAATATATGGGATTCGAATCTGGTAACAAATCTATCACGCTTTTGGTGTAGGCATACCCATCCTTTCTTTGCACCTGATAATTTTGGAAGACTTCGGGTGTAGAACAAAGAAATACGGAGCCTTCTCCAACTTCTATCTCGATTAGGTTAAACAATTCCATAAATGATGAGTGGCCCTTCCAAGTGTAATCTTCGTATGGTTCAGTAATCATCGAAAATGCAAACCAGTTCTTCGCAACAGTATCATTTTGATACAAATTGATCATCTGGTGCTTTTTCCTGTTCATGAAAACATTGATCTCTTCATCGTAATCAAATACCAGATCATAATCATAAAACAACTCATCAATAATGTTTTCACCGATCACGTGATATGCCAGAAATAAAGTAGAGCCCTCATTTACCCTTGCCAAAATAGAATCGACCTCTTCATTCAACAACCCGAATTCATTACCAACAAAAACATAGGTCGCTTTTTCGGCATCATCTTCTACTACGGGCATTAATTCATCATGATCCATCAGGAATCGTAATTCCAAAGAAGTATCAATGTGTGCTCGTAACAGTTTATTGAACAAATACAATCCCTTAGGATCCTTATCTGCATCGAGATATTCCTTATTCCAGCTGGACGATACATATGGTTGTACCCCCTTATTTCCCTGTACTTCCTCTGAATTGCCGGAGAGCAACCAGATCAGCAGCCCCATTATCATCAGGACCCCAAAGATCAATATGAACTTTTTCTGATTATTCATTGGTCGGTTCGAGGGATCTGTAATAATTCTCGAGTTCAGGTTTCAATAACTCAAACATCTCACTGTCTATCTGATATTCTCCGTACCAGACAAGATCATAGATACGCACCACCTGAATAAAACCAAGTGCTTGTGACTTACTGCTTAGCTCAAGTACGTAATCGTGATTCGTTTTTTCCTTCTTCCATCGGATCCATCCTTTTCTGATCAGCTCTTTCAATATAAAAGTGAAGTAAATTCTCACGCATTCTCTGTAATCTCCTCTTTCCATAGCTTCTTCAAGCTTAAGCTCAAGTTCTGTTTTGGTGATCAGCTCAGGATTCCAGTCGTCTTCCACATCAATCGATAGCTTTTTGTTGGTCGGACGACGGTTTTTAACAATAAGGTATGCGATATAAACCAACGCTATAAAAATGATAATGAACAAGAGAATCTTCCATAC
>SBGS01000299.1 GCA_006226555.1 Bacteroidota bacterium | reverse complement strand
CAGATCCGGATTTCCAATTTGTATCCTGTTCGGATTCGTGTTGTCCGGAACCGGTGCAAGATCAGAAATAGAAGGAGCTGATGAGCTAGTTTCATAACTAACTCTTACTCGCTTGCTCATGCTTGGCTTAAAGTTGTAGCTGATGCGTGGTAAGAAGTTATTGATGTTCTGACTGATCGTTGTGTCAGTTATCTGATTGACGTTTTCGATCGCAATATTACGGTAGCGTGCTCCAACTGAAAGCTCGTGTTTTGGCACATTAAAGATCAAACGCAATCCTCCTCTGTTCTGCTGGCGCTTTGTATCAAAGATATTTGAGAAGAACGGGTTAAATAAAGTGTACTGGTCTGTCACCGGATCTCTGTCAAAGGTGCTCTTATCGAGATTTGCAGTTCCGTACTGATACAGATATTCGAATTCCAGACGCAATTTTTTAGATAAAGGCTCGATATACGTCAGTGTACCGAAGTGATTCATATTACCATTATCGTTCTCCTTAGATTGTAGGGTGGTATCATTTGGAAGGAAAGCAGAGAAAAACTGTGTTCTGGAATCCAGTGAACCGGTAGATGTATTGTTCTCTCCTGAAATATCATAACGCAATTCGAGTTCTCTCTTCGGCTTCATAAACCTTCTCGTAATACGCGCAAATCCACCAACGGTATACCCATTGGATTCAGTCGTATTTTCTATTGCTGTACCAAGTGTTTGATTGCGTTGCGTATCAAAAAAGCTCGAATAATTAGACTCTTCAGCTGTACCTCCATCGATCGTAAACGACGGCTTTATCTGAATTGTCGTGAGCGAATCAAGATCTGATTCAAGATTGAAATTGATACGATGAGATTGATTGTACGTATAATTTCTCGTTGAATCATCTGTGTAATAAGTTGTATCTGTCAGCAGGTACTGTGATTCACTTGCTGAGATCGCCTCTAGTCGGTCATTGTAATAAGAATAATTGAATCCGATCTTTGTGCGTTTCTTCTCCCCTAATTTATCTGAGTAATAAACCCCTGCTTTTAAAGTTTGCGGGATACCACTTGTATTTCCCTGAGCTCTTGGATCCCAACGATTTCCTCCTCCAGACTCGTTTTCAAGTCCAAATTTATTCATGTCTCCCCATCCAAAGTTTGATCTAGGCGTGTTCGATCCCAAAGCAAACACCGATATCTTTTGCGATCCTTTGAATTTGTTTAACAACAGTTCACCCTCGTAAAATGGATTTGTTCCGATCTCTCCATCCACCGGAGTTAAAGCAAAATCACTTGCTCCTGAGGCTCGTCCAAAATACCCTTTCTTAGCATCATCCTTGAGCTTGAGGTCCAATACCTGGATCTTTTCATCATCTCCACCGATCCCCTCATCATTTTCCTTTTCATAAACCTGTACCTCAGCGATACCATCTGCACCTAAGTTCTTCGTTGCAATTGTAGGGTCTGTTCCAAAGAATTCATCTCCATCTACGAGTACCTGGCTGATCTCCCGACCCGCAGAGGTTATTTTTCCATCTTTGTCGACTGTAATACCCGGTAGCTTTTTAAGCAGGTCTTCTACTACCGCGCCTTCTGCCACCTGAAAAGAATCTGCAACGTAAACAAGTGTATCCCCTTTGTAATAAATAGGGTCTTTGTATGCATAGATCACTACCTCATCCAGCTCTTGTGATTTGGAAGGAAGTACAACGGACGGGATCGTTATGTCGTAATTATCAGCATGACCGAAAATGTAATAGGTTTTTTCATCATGTCCCGGAAATTCGATGGTTAATGCGAAGGTATCAACTTCAAATCCACCGATCTCAAATTTACCGTCTGCGTCAGTTCTTACATGATCCAATAGAATTGAATCACTTACGCGAACGGCCATTACCATTGCATTCTTTAATTTGATCGTTCCTGTGGAATCGTATACCGTACCCTTTACACTCATCGTCTGAGACATTCCCAAAGATGTCACACTGATAAAAGAAAGAAGTACCAATAAGGTTCTGATCTGCTTCATAAGATTCACATGTTGTCCTGAACAAACATAGAAAAAGGTAGTTTCAGGATACTTTAAAAGATTTTATTTGGTAAAATGTTGTTTACAAACGGGTATAGACAGTGTTAAACGCAATTCCAGTTATAATTGGATATTACTTCACAAACTCTACTCCCAATAAGGCCTGGAACTCAAAGCCCATTTCCCCAACGACGGTCTGATGATCCACCTTAAGTGGTGTTCCGATCATTCCTTTTTCATCGGAAAGCAATTTTTGTATCACCGGACCTTTATGCTGTACAACAAGTGAGGATCGATATCCATTTTCTTTGTCCTCACCTACAACCAGGTATAATAAATGTTCGTCCCGAACAAAAAACTGAAAGTTGGTTACATAGTCACCTGTCTGATTCAAAACATCCATCGCTCTTTTTTCATCGCAATCGCTTTTTTCAGTCAGCTTAAATGATTCATTCTCTAATTGATCCTCAAATGGAGCCTTTCTATATTTTGTCACCTTTGGTTTTTCTTTTTCATCATAATAGGTAACTCGTTCTGTGAAAATTGCTGATTCGCCTACTCCCTCATCAAACAGCTCCTTGGTCACAAATTTCTTTCCGTCCTTGTAATAGAAAAGATTCGTACAGATGCTTCCATTAGCACTTTTTGTGTAGCGCTCTACCATCTTTTGAATTCGACTGGAATCATCCACATAGATGATCACTTCTACTGAGGCCCCATCCTCTCGGGAATAGTATAGGCTGTTACCGCTAAGCAAATTAGCCGTGTCGATCTTAGCAATAAATTCTTCAGCCCCGATATCATTTAGTTGTTCCTGACCTTCAGGAGTATCACTATAATCTAACTGATCATTATTATCTTCCCCACATCCTGCAACGAGGATAGAAAAAAGAACTAGAGAAAGGATTAATCTGTATTTCATGCGGTCGTTTTTATACTCAAATGGTTCGCCGGACAAAAGTAACAAAGAATTTTTGCCTGATTTTCTTGGAATTACTTAAAAAGTGCTTATATTTGCAGTCGCTTTTGGAAAGCAATTCTGCTGACAAAAGAATATATCGCGGGGTGGAGCAGTTGGTAGCTCGTCGGGCTCATAACCCGAAGGTCGCACGTTCGAGTCGTGTCCCCGCTACACAGATAAAAAGCCTTTCCAGTTGGAGAGGCTTTTTTTATTGACATAAATCATTTTTATCCCCGAATTGGTTCGGTAATTTGGCCGGATGAAAATCTTCTACATTTCTTTTCTCATTCATATACTATTGCTGACCGTTCTGCTACCAAGCTGTAATACGGTGCGATATAAAAATTTGATCATGAGAGAGGTTACCCCGTCTAGATTAGTAAAGAACAAAATAGAGAACAAGTATTCTCCTTATACGATCTACGTTCACACTACTGATAGTTCTGGATCAGAATTGGGGCAGTTTGTGACACATGTGCCGTCGATAAAAGATTCCATGTTATTAGGAATGTTTACACTAGTCGATACTAACGAAGTCAATCAATATTATTATCAAAAATTGAAACGTAAATGTGGTGATGACTTTTGCAAAACAAAAATTGCCAATGTACACACTACGGCTAATATAAATCAGCTCCACGTATATATTGAAGATACTGCTAAATCAAGTTTATATAAGCCTTATGGCATAAATGTAAACACAACCAAAAGAGTGGAGAAGGTTAAACGATTTGACAAGCGATGGCTGTGGCTATTCGTAGGTGTTCCGTTAACAACACTGGTCATTTTATTCTTATTTGCTGCGGCGACAATTAGTCATAACATCGGGAAACTTGGGTAAGTTATGTCAACACTTTATTTCCTTCAAAATCATTTCACCAGACTTCATTCGTTCGTAATCCTTTATCCATGAAGTTTTCTCTGCTATATGCTTGGCTTTCTCGCTTACTAGCTGCGGCTATTATAAGTTTCGTGACATCAATCTGAAAAAGAAGCTATCCAATGAAATAATGATGCGGGAAATGTCTGCACGAGACACGATAATATACATTTTTTTACATCACAATGATAACGTATACACTGCTGTGAGACCAATCAAAATCTCAGCTGATGACAGTGCTATGATCTTTCAAAAATCTGAAGTTCTAAAACAAAAAGAACTACTTGAGTTCTATTGGGAAACAGAAGACATGAACGACGACATGCGTGGAAGCTCGGGCAGATTGAAACCCGAAGATGAGGCTTATGTACCTCAAATCCATTTGTACCTGGACAGGAATCAATCTAGCTCAGATTCAATTATTTCGATCAATAATGAACAGATTACCAAAATTCATACGGTAAAAAAAGGAAGACTGTCTCAATTCGCAACTTATTTATTGGTGTCACTCATAATTGCAACACCGTTTATTGTGATTCTATTTTTGAACAAACTTTTTGTATTTGCAACAAAGAAGTCAGATTAATGATTTTCATATCGTTTCGACCGATTATCCTTGAATTAAATTCGGAAATCAACTTTATTGATCAAATAATCGACTAATACCTACCTTACAACATAAATTCTTACCTATGAACAAATTATTTGTATTCATACTATTTACAACAATCCTTTTCAACTCCAACGCACAGGACGATACAAGCGCTGTTCGAACTATGACAGAAGACTTTTTTCAATATCTGCGTTCAAGCGACAGCAGCGGAATGATCTCTATTTTACACCCCGATCTTCAACTTGGAACCACATTTACAAATCGATTGGGAGAACCATCCTTCTTACTCGAAAGTAAAGAGGATCTCATGCGTGCCGTTGCGGCACCAAAAAAAGAAGTTTGGAATGAGGTCATCTATGATCTACGTATTCAGATTGACGATAATTTAGCAAACGTATGGATGGATTATTCCTTCTTTCTGGATGACATGTTTAGTCATTGTGGTGTGAATTCTTTTACATTCGTAAAAACAACAGAAGGCTGGAAGATAATATCCATATTTGATACCCGCAGAAAAGAACCATGTGAAAAATTAAAACCATGATATTACGCTACACACAACTTGTATTAGGGCTAATTTTAGCGCAAAATATTTACGGACAGGAAATGAAACAAAAAGGACCGGAAGCAATTAAGAAACCCGAAACGTTAAGTGTTCATGGTGATGATCGTATTGACAATTACTTCTGGATGAGGCTTTCTGATGAGCAAAAAGAAGCAATGACTCCCGACGCTCAAACACAGCAGGTTATAAACTATCTTGAAGCAGAAAACGATTACACAAAAAAACAACTGTCGCACACAGAAAAACTGCAGGAACAGCTATACACTGAGATCACGGCTCGTATCAAACAGGACGACAGCTCTGTCCCTTATACTAAAAAAGGATACTCCTATTATTCCCGTTTCGAAAAAGGTCAGGATTATCCGTATATCTGCCGCAAAAAAAACGACCAGGAAGAGATTTTGCTGAATGGTCCTGAAATGGGTGAGGGACAAGCGTATTTTCAACTTTCATCATATACTATCTCCGCTAATAACGATATCATCGCCTATGGTGTAGACTTCGTTTCAAGAAGACAGTACACCATATTCTTTAAAGAGATCTCAACTGGAAAGATCTTCGAAGATAAGATCGAAAACACAAGCGGTTCTATCGTTTGGGCAAATGATAATAAAACGATCTTCTATGCAAAGAATGATCCGGTGACATTAAGAACATACAGGATCTACAAGCATGTCATTGGGACCGATCCAGCAGCTGATGAGCTCGTATATGAGGAAACAGACGATACCTTCAATTGCTACGTCTTTAAGACTAAATCAGATGAGTATATCATGATCGGTTCTCATCAAACAATGAGCGCTGAATACCGATTCATTCCGGCTGACAAACCAAATGCTAAATGGACAGTTTTACAGCCAAGAGAGCGCGGACATGAGTACAGTGTAGATCATTTGGGTGATTCATTTTACATCATCACAAACTGGGACGCAAAGAATTTCCGTTTGATGAAAACCCCTGTGAAAAAAACAGAAAAGTCGAATTGGAAAGAGGTCCTGCCTCATCGCGAAGATGTGTTTCTGGAGTCCATTGAAGTTTTTAACGACTATCTTGTACTTACAGAACGTTCAAATGGCTTGAACGCATTACACGTGAGAAACCTTCGAACCGGTGAGAACCACTACATTTCCTTCAACGACCCTGCCTACGTAGTGAATACATCGATAAACGTTGAGATCAATTCGGAAGTGTTGCGCTTTTCATATACTTCTCTCACAACTCCAAATTCAGTGTATGATTATAACCTGAAAACCCGTGAAAGAGAATTGCTAAAAGTTCAGGAAGTTGTGGACCCGAACTTTGATCCTGCCAATTACATCTCAGAACGTATTTATGTAGTCGCTCGTGATGGTGCTAAAGTACCCGTTTCTATCGTATACCACAAAAACACTGAACGATCTGCAGCTACACCCCTTTTACTCTATGGATATGGTTCATATGGTTACAGCATAGATCCTTACTTCAGCTCAGTCAGACTCAGCCTGCTTGATCGCGGATTCGTTTTTGCGATTGCGCATATTCGCGGTGGTCAGGAAATGGGTCGTGCCTGGTATGAAGACGGGAAGCTTTTGAACAAGAAGAATACATTCAATGATTTCATTGATTGCGCTAAACATTTATGTGATGCCGGATATACCAGCCCTGATCACCTGTATGCACAAGGAGGAAGTGCAGGCGGATTATTAATGGGAGCTGTGATCAACATGGAACCGGATCTTTGGAATGGTGTGATCGCAGGTGTACCATTCGTCGACGTGATCTCCACCATGCTGGACGAAAGCATTCCGCTTACAACAGGTGAATTTGATGAGTGGGGTAATCCAAAAGACAAGGAGTACTACGATTACATCAAATCATATTCTCCGTACGACAATATTGAAGCAAAAAACTATCCAAATCTACTGGTTACTACCGGTTATTGGGACAGTCAGGTTCAATATTGGGAGCCTGCGAAATGGGTGGCTAAGCTTCGTGAATTAAAAACAGATGATAACATCCTTTTGTTGCATTGTGATATGGATGTTGGTCACGGAGGTGCATCAGGAAGATTCAAACGCTACAAAGAGGTTGCGATGGAATACGCCTTTTTGTTGGATCTCGAAGGTATTTCTGAATAATTCATATGAAATAACTAGCTGAATTTCACTAACTTCGCAAAAAAATAACACATGAGATCGATCCTATTTGTACTTTTCATTGTTTTAGGTTCTCAGTTAAATGCTCAGATCAAAATTGACCCTAATAAAGTCAAGGAGAGAGCACAAAAAGAAATTAAGAAAAAAGAAAAGGTTCAAAAAAAACAAGAGACGAATAGCCTGAACAACAAACAACAGGTTAATCGCAAACGCCCGGGAGGAACCATTCAAACCGCGCCGAGCAGTTCGTCGAAAAAAGAAGAAGGCGAGGTAAAACCTAAAAAAGAAGGTGGTCAACCATAAATATTAAGGGGAGTTCTGCTCCCCTTTTTTATCTCATATCATTGAAAAAGCGTTTCTTTGTAGCCCGATTCTAAATAAATGGCACATAAATCCGGTTTCGTAAATATTGTTGGAAGTCCTAACGTTGGTAAATCTACCCTCATGAATCAGCTCATGGGAGAGAAGCTTTCCATTGTGACATCCAAAGCTCAAACTACGCGCCATCGTATTTTAGGCATCATGAACGATGAAGAGTATCAGGTTGTTTTTTCGGATACACCAGGTGTCGTAAACGCTTCCTACAAGCTTCACGAAAACATGATGGATTATGTCAATACATCTATAAAAGATGCCGACATATTACTTTTTATCACAGACACCAGAGAAAATCAAACGAATCATCCTGAAACCCTGGAGCGTATCAAAAAACTGCGCATACCTGTTTTATGCCTGATCAACAAGATCGATCTTTCAGATGAGGCCGGTGTAAAAGAACGTATCGCATACTGGAGCGAACAGCTTCCGAATGCGCAGATCTTTCCTGTATCTGCATTGCATAACTTTAATATTGAAGCCATCTGGCAAACTATTCTGGACCTTTTACCAGAGAGTCCACCTTACTTTGATAAAGATGCGATTTCCGATCGTCCTATGCGTTTCTTTGTCTCCGAGATCATTCGTGAAAAGATCTTTTTACATACACAGAAGGAAGTTCCCTACGCATGTCAGGTAGAGATCGAGGAATACAAGGAAGAAGGCGACATTACACGTATTCGTGCGCTGATCATCGTAGAACGCAATTCTCAGAAAGGGATCATTATCGGAAAAGGTGGTGAGATGTTGAAACGAATTGGAAGGGAAGCGCGTAAAGAGATCGAGAAATTTATCGATAACAAAGTCTTTTTGGAAACCTTTGTTAAGGTGGACAAAGACTGGAGAACATCCGAGCAAAAATTGAAAAAATACGGTTATTGATACCGTCAAATTAATTCAGCCATGAGCAATATCATAGCCATCGTAGGTAGACCAAACGTTGGGAAGTCCACGTTATTCAATCGTTTGACAGAGTCAAAACGAGCAATCGTTAAAGAAGTTAGCGGTGTAACGCGTGACCGACTTTACGGACGTGGAGAATGGAATGGTATCAATTTTTCTGTTATCGATACCGGTGGTTATGTGAAGGGTTCTGACGATATTTTTGAGGGTGAGATCAGAAAACAAGTAGAGATCGCCATCGAAGAAGCCAATGTGATCATTTTTATGGTGGACGTCATGGCAGGAATTATTGATCTTGATCAAGTTGTGGCCGACTTACTTCGTAAAACAAAGAAAAAAGTTTTCATTGTAGCGAATAAAGTTGACAACTCAGGCAGAGTTGGAATGTCAGGTGAATTCTGGTCATTTGGTCTTGGAGATGTATTTGAAATTTCTGCTGTGAACGGCAGTGGAACAGGAGAGCTTCTCGATGAAGTTGTAAAATACTTTGATAAGGATGATGAAACTACTCGTGAGGATGAAGATCTTCCGCATATTGCGATCGTCGGAAAGCCTAATGTTGGTAAATCTTCACTTGTAAATGCCCTTACTGGTCAGGAAAGAAATATCGTAACCGACATCTCCGGAACAACGCGTGA
>SBGS01000092.1 GCA_006226555.1 Bacteroidota bacterium | reverse complement strand
CTGTACCCAGATTTCCCGCCTGGGTGATCACCCATCTAAATTCTCTTACCCCACTTGGCTGTGTTGTGCTAAAGTTGGTATATCGATCGTAATCCGTCACGTAACAAGTACTTCCGTAAGGAATCGTTGTGGCATCGTAAAAAGTGCCATTTCCCAGTACCCAGTTATTTAACATGTCTTTACTGTAATACATGGCTCCCTGATAACCAAAACATGGATCGAAGTAGAAGTTTTGTTTTTCAAGCGTATCCAGTACTCCCATATTCTCCTGTAATAGATTTTGACTGACGCGAACTCCGTTAGCAAAGGTTCCGTCGTACACAAGATAATTCTGGAATGTCCAATTCGATGTAGTGAAGTTGTACCAGTATTCAAAACGCTGCGGATGATAGCGATATGGCTGAAGCTTACCGATAAGTTGATCAGTGATGAGCTCCTGGTCAAAATCGACATCATAAAGATAGTCAGCAGAAAATGCCGTATTTCCCCATGTATTTACGATCCACTTTTCAACCGGAATGAAATACAAGTAGTTGTCATTGTACTGGGAAATGGTGAGTGTTGAAGGCTTATTTCCGCTGTATGTATAATCAATTGCCAGGTATGGCGTCCAGCTGATCCCATCATTGGTGTATTCTACCTGTACGCGATAGGGTGTTTCCTCTCCACCAAGATAGAGGTAACGTTCAGTTCCCGTAACTTCCCAATTGAACGATACATAAGACTCGTAAATTGTGGTCTCACGATTTTGAGCAGGTGTATATGTATATCTTGTACGGTATACAAAAACCCAATTGCTACCATTCCACTCTTCTGTGATCACAGATTCCGTCTTTCCAAACCACGTGAAGTTGTAAGTGTAGCGAAACTCGTTTTGGAGTAGATCATCCTTTTGTACCATCTGTGTTAATTTCCCTGCACTTGTGTAGCTGTATTCAAACACGTTATCCAGGTGGGGAATATTGATAGCGTCAACATAATAGCGCTCAATTTTAGTTGGCCCGTCGTAACTATTGTTCTTTGCCTCATTAATAGTAACGGGATCAAGGGTGTGCGACCGATGTTCTTTGATCACATTCGGTAAATAAGCATCAAGATTTCCCGGAATTTGTTGCTGTGCAAAGGAACTCCCGCTGAGTAGAAATAAGAAAGCGTAAATTTTTTTCATCTTGTGGTTGTTTAATTGTATTCAACAAAACTACCCAATGGCATATCGGGGAAATATGATAATAATCAGTTTAATTACAGATTGTTAACAGTCTTTTGTAGTGGGCTAAAGAGTTTGCGTTTGAGTGTATTCCTATTTGGTTAAATTTGTCCTATGAGTTTTCTCACGTACAAAGCCCTTCATCTCATCTTTATGGTCAGCTGGTTTGCAGGACTGTTCTATATGGTTCGTCTGTTTATATACCACACTGAGGCACAACAGAAGGAGGAAGTCATTCGAAAGGCTTTCAATGCGCAGTACGAGCTGATGGAAAAGCGACTGTGGTGGATCATCACCACCCCGGCTATGGTGCTTACGATCACATTTGGAATACTGATGCTGGTGGATACGCCGGAGTATTTGCTCATGCCCTGGATGCACATGAAATTGTCATTCATTGGCTTTTTGGTATTGTATCACTTCATGTCTCAAAAGATCATGTTTGATCTTAAGAAAGGTAGATTTAAGCTGAGTTCGGGTAAGCTCAGAATGTGGAACGAGGTAGCTACACTCGTGTTGGTAGCCGTGGTATTTATTGTGGTGTATAAAAACTCACTCGATTGGATCAAGGCTACACTGATCTTCTTCGGCATAGCCATAGGGCTCATGATCATGATCAAATTGTATAAAAAAATCAGAACGAATAAATAACAAGTTATGTACGAGAATTTGCTAGTTGAAAAGAGAGACAGAATAGCATTTATTACGATAAACCGCCCAAATCAGCTGAATGCGCTGAATAAATTGACGATCGCAGAATTACACAACGCTCTTGAAGATGCGAACAACGATGAAGGTGTACGCGTCATTATTCTTACGGGATCAGGTGAGAAATCGTTTGTAGCCGGAGCGGATATCAAGGAGTTTGCTGATTTCAGTATCGCGCAGGGAGGAGAGCTGGCTCAAAAGGGTCAGGAAACACTCTTCACATTCATCGAAAGACTTTCAAAACCTGTGATTGCAGCTGTAAACGGATTTGCGCTCGGTGGTGGTTTGGAGCTTGCTATGGCATCTCATATTCGAGTAGCCTCTAATACAGCTAGGATGGGACTACCGGAGGTGGGACTTGGTGTGATTCCGGGATATGGAGGAACACAAAGATTAGCGCAATTGGTAGGACGCGGAAAGGCAAATGAAATGGTGTTTACGGCAGGGATGATCAAGGCGGATGAGGCCTTGACCTGGGGGCTTGTAAATCATGTGGTTGAACCAGCCGAGCTAATGGCAAAAGCTGAAGAGATCGCTCATAAAATCATGGCAAATTCCGGTACTGCAATTGCTGCTGCAATTCGTGCGATTAACGCCGGTTTTGAAGACGGAAAGAATGGATATGATGCAGAGATAGAGGAGTTTGGCAAATGTTTCGGAACGGAGGAATTCACGGAAGGAACAACTGCATTTCTGGAAAAACGTAAACCAAATTTCAAGTAGGATAACCCTTGAATCCAATACGTAAACTGGTAGGCCAGACGGCCATTTATGGACTTCCAACAATCGTAGGTCGCTTATTGAACTACCTGTTGGTTCCCCTTTATACGTATTATCTTCCCCCTGAGAACTACGGAGTTGTTTCTGAGATCTATGCACTTGTTGCGTTCCTGATCGTCTTGCTGACCTTTGGTATGGAGACGGCATTTTTCCGTTACTACAATCTGAAAGAGGATAAAGAATCGGTATTCCGAACGAGCTTTATCACCGTGATCGGGATCAATATTTTATTCTTCCTCATCATTCTCTTTACCAATCGACAGATCGCTGAGGTGATGCTCTTCGAAGGGCATAGTGAGTATATTATTCTATTCTCCGCGATTGTTTGTATTGATGCAGTGGCAGCTGTACCGATGGCCAAATTGCGCTCAGAGAACAAGGCAATGCGTTTTTCAGCGATACACTTTTCAGCGATCGGAGTAAATATACTCTTCAACCTGTTTTTCCTGATCTATTTGATGGATCCGGCAAGGCCGGAGGAGGGCGTGCTCTTCATTTTGATCGCCAATCTCCTTTCTTCATTGGTGAAGATCGCCGGGACGGCCAAAGATTTCCTCAATCTTCGATTGAATATAGATCTCGGTTTGAGCAAGGAAATGTTGCTGTACTCCTTGCCTTTGGTAATAGGTGGTTTTGCAGGGATCATTAATGAAACACTAGATAGGGTGATCCTGAAACATACACTTTTTAATCGAGGTGGACTTACCTTAACCGAAGCGGAATGGGAGCTTGGAGTGTACAGTGCGAACTATAAACTGGCGATGCTCATCACCATTTTCCTGCAAGCCTACCGTTACGCAGCCGAACCATTCTTTTTTGCCAATTCTTCCAACGTCGACCGCAGAAAGTTATATGGCAAGATCATGAATTATTTCGTAGCAGCGGTGTTGTTCATGTTCCTGCTGGTTGCACTGAATGTGGATATTTTCAAGTATTTCATTCGCAATGAAGCATACTGGGATGGTTTAACTGTAGTGCCGATACTGTTATTGGCAAATGTATTTCTCGGCATCTATTTTAATCAATCGATCTGGTACAAACTTTCACATCAAACAAAGTTTGGAGCTTATATCGCCGTTGGAGGAGCATTCTTGACCATACTGATCAATGTGATCTTTATTCCAACATTTGGATACATGGCGAGTGCCTGGGCGACATTGATCGTATATGCGCTTCAAATGGTGGCGTCTTACCTCCTTGGCCAAAAGTATTATCCGATCCGATATAACCTTCGAAAGTTTTTCTTGTACCTAGGGCTGGCGTTGACTATTTTCTTTGTTTTCAAGATGATAGATATCGATAGCGGACAGTTCAGCTGGTTGAAATTCGTATTACACAACCTGGGTATCACTGTGTTCTTATTTGTGATCATTGCGCTAGAGAAACCTTTTGCAAAACGAAACTAACGGCATAACGTTAGTAACTTCTTGATCCACTCACCTTTTGACAGGGTTTTAAGGTGTCAGATTTCTTACTTTTGAAAGAAAAACAGACTGTGAAGGTTAAAGTCATAAATCGATCCCAAAATGCTTTGCCGTCCTATGAAACAACTGCTTCTGCAGGAATGGATGTGCGTGCGAACATAACGGAGGATGTGGTATTAAAGCCACTGGAGAGAAAGCTCATTCCAACAGGTCTCTTTCTTGAAATTCCTCATGGTTATGAATGCCAGGTGAGACCGAGAAGTGGCCTTGCATTGAAGAGCGGTATTACGGTATTGAATAGCCCTGGAACGATAGATGCGGATTACCGCGGTGAGGTCGGAGTGATCCTGATCAACCTTTCAAATGAAGAATTTTGTGTGAAACCGGGAGACCGCATCGCACAATTGGTTTTTGCTCAATTCGTTCAGGCTGGATGGGAAGAGACCGAAGAATTATCTGAATCAAACAGAGGTGCCGGAGGATTTGGCAGCACCGGAGTGAAATAAACGGAAAATATTGCGCCGTTAAAAGAAAGAACTATGAGAATAATTGTACCAATGGCCGGAAGGGGAAGTCGCTTAAGACCCCATACCTTGACTGTTCCAAAACCATTAATTCCGGTTGCAGGGAAGCCTATCGTTCATCGTCTTGTAAGTGACATCGCGGAGATCGTTGGTGAGAAGATCGACGAGGTTGCGTTTATCCTTGGGGATGAGGCTTTCTTTGGAGCTGATGTCGTTCAGCAGCTTAAGGACTTGGGTGCTTCGCTTGGAGCGAAGGTTTCAATATACCGCCAGCTCGAACCACTTGGAACAGGTCATGCCATCATGTGTGCAAAGGATTCTCTTGAGGGCCCGGCAATTATTGCCTATGCGGATACCCTGATCGAGGCCGATCTCAAACTGGATCCCAATGCAGATGCTGTGATCTGGGTGAAAAAAGTGGATAGACCGGAAGCATATGGAGTTGTGAAATTGAATACACAACATGAGATCGTGGAGCTGGTAGAAAAACCAAAGGAATTTGTAAGCGATCTGGCTGTTATAGGGATCTACTATTTCAAGGATGTTGCCGTTTTAAAGAATGAGCTGCAATACGTTCTGGATAATGATATCGTGAACGGTGGAGAGTATCAGATCAACGACGGTATCAAGCGCATGATGCAAGTTGGAAAGGTGTTTAAAACCGGAGAGGTAGATCAATGGATGGATTGCGGAAATCCAAAGGTAACGATCGAAACGAACAGACAGGTTTTGATCAATGAATCCAGGAAAGGGAGAAACAATGTGGATGCCGGAGTAGAAAAAGAAAATGCAGTGATCATTGAGCCATGTTACATTGGTAAGGGCGTTAAACTAAAAAATGCAGTTGTTGGTCCTTATGCATCTTTAGGAGATAACTGTGTAATTGAGGATTCAGTGCTATCAGATCTGATTGTCCAGCACGATACAACCATTAAAAATAAGGTGATCAAGAACTCAATGATCGGTTCGAATGCAAGTCTTACAGGTTTGGCAAGGGAATTGAGTGTTGGAGATTACAGTGAGATCAATGAATAAAATCCTGTACATATTCTCGTTTATATTCCTGTTGTATTCCTGCGGGACGTCATCAAAGGTGGTGAAGGATCAGGAGCATAGCACCATCAGTGCCAAGGATTACCCATACATAGAGAAATTCTATAAAGCACAGAGACTAAAGATCAACGGCCGATTGGATGAAGCTGCGGTCTTGTTGAATCAATGCTTAGAGATCAGACAGGATGACGATGCGGTGTATTATTCTTTGTCTCAGATCGAATTGATGCGTGGAAATGAGGCTCTTTCAGCGCAATACATTGAAAAAGCGGCCAAACTGGATCCTGAAAACATCTGGTATATACAGGAACTGGCCTATATGTATTTTGAACGAGGGAATTATGAAGCTTCTGTACAGAACTTTAAAAAGCTAACGGAGATAGAACCACGCAATATTGACTGGCTGTATGGTTATGCAGAGGCTCTATCGCGAAGCGGGAAGAACATGGAGGCGATCGAAGCACTCGAAAAAACGCAGGAAAGAACGGGGCCTCATCCTGAATTGACCCTTCAAAAATACCGTTTGTATCTCGGAGCAAATAAGGTGGAAGAAGGTGAACAAGAGCTTTTGAAGGGACTGGATCTTTTCCCATCCGAGCCTGTCATTATTGCAAATTTGGTAGATCATTATTTCAGAACACGCCAGGAGACGAAAGCGATTGATATGCTGGAACGTCTGGTACAGGCTGACCCTGAAAATGGTAGAGCGCATCTTGCGTTGAGTGATATTTATTTAAGACAAAACAAGATAGAAGAAGCAATTTCAGAGCTTGTGAAGGCAATCCCTTCAACCGATGCAGATCTGGACAGTAAAATGAAATTGTTGATCAGCCTGCATGATCGCGTGAATGGCTGGAGTGAAGCATTGATGGATGGTATTAATACTCTGATCGATACGTATCCTTCTGAAGCCAAACCGTATTCGATCAAAGGGGACTTTTTACTGAAAGATCAAAGAGATAAAGAGGCGCTTGAGGCCTACAAGAAGGCTCTGGAATTCGATAAAAATCAGTATCCGATCTGGAACCAGGTATTGATCATGGAATATCAGCTTGGCGAGTTTGAGAACTTGTTTGCGGACTCAAAGGAATGTATGGAATATTTCCCGACGGTCTCCACCGTTTATTTATTGAATGGTGTTGCGGCAAATCAGATCAAGGATTACGATGCTGCCGATGAATCTTTGAACTTTGGATTGGAGCTTGTTGGTTCTGATGCTTCCATGAAAGCAGAATTTTATGGTCAACTTGGAGAGGCGGCATTTGGAAGGAAGAAATTTAGCTCTGCGAAGGAGTATTATAACAAGGCAATAGAGTTGTCTCCTGGTTCCAATTTATTGAAGAATAACTTCGCGTTCAAACTAGCTTACTATAATCGAGATCTTCAGCTCGCAGAATCATTGATCGGAAAGGTGTTTAAAAATGGAGGAGATCAGCCGCAGTACAATGATACGTATGGTTTGATCTTATTGAGAAAGGGTGAGGTTGAAGACGCTATCAATGAATTTGAAAAGGCATTGAAAGGATTGCCAAACGATAAACTGATTTTGGAACATTTAGGGGATGCACACGCCATCAACGGAGAGCTCGAACAGGCACTTAAATATTGGGAAGAATCCCAAAACGCAGGAAACAAGGATGAATTGTTACTGAAAAAAATCGCAGATCGTAAATATTATGCGCCGTTCTGATCTTATCATATTATTGATCACTTTAGTCCTGTTTTCCTGTAATAGAAAGGGAAAGGATGGTGTTGTTAAGCTGGAGAATAAAGACATCAGTGAATTGACCGAAGCGTTGAATAAGATCAGCACGGATGAGATCACTACTTTTTACACGAAAGCCTCAACGAATTACAGTGATTCTTCGCGAAATGTAAATTTCAAAACGTCCATTCGGGCAATTTTGGATTCTATCGTGAATATTGATATCAAATACTCAGCGATACCATTGGTCAATGCAGTGGTTACAACAGATTCATTGAAGGTGGTGAACAGAAGGGACAAATGTCGCGTGCTGAATTCTATCTCGGCTCTAAAGGAACAGTTTGGGATCGAATTTACCTTAAATGACTTTGAAGATCTGTTGCTGGGAAAACCGATCAATTTTACTCCTGATAAGACGTATTATCAGCTGGAGGACGAACAGTATTATGTCGTATGCACCCACAGTAAAAAGGACATCAAGAAGATTGCGAAGGATAAGGATGAAGCGGTGGTTATTCGTTATTTCCTTTCATCGGAACTGGATCAGCTGCTCAGAGTGATCATTGAATCAACATTGGATGATGCGATCATTGTTATCGAATACAAAGGATTTGAACGCATAGGTGAACGTTTGTTACCAACTGGCTTGACGATCGATATAAAGATTGGGGAAAAGGCACCTTTATTCTTCGAAATGGATTACTCGAAGACGAGAGTAAATGAAGCAGAAGAGATATATTTCGTAATTCCTGAAGGTTATGAGGATTGTAGTACTGAGTAGTATATTGTTTCTTATCGGAACGAGTGCTTTTGCTCAGAGCAGCGAAAAGCTCAAGAAGGATCAGGCCAATCTTGAACGCAAGATCGCTGACACGAAACGTTTATTGGATCGTTCACGGGAAAACACGCAGTCTTCTCTGAATGAATTGAAGATCATAGAAAATCAGATCGCTTACCGTGAGCAACTGGTAAAGAATTTCGATAATCAAATCAGAAGTGCCGAACTAAAGGTTCAGCAAAAGGAAAAACAGATCACGGAGCTTTATGATCGCGTTGATCATCTGAAGGATCAGTACAAGAGATTGCTTTTGTATGCTTACAAGCATCGAAACAAGTATGGGCAGATGATGTATGTCTTTTCAGCCGATAGTTATTACGAGGCGATAAAGAGAAATAAGTACTTGCAACGCATACGTGATCTGCAGAAAAAACAATTGGTTTTGATCAAGCAACATCAGGAGCTCATCAAACAGGAAATTGCTGATATTGAACTGGAGAAAGAGAACAAAAAAGTTGTCCTTGCAGAAAAGAAAGAAGAGCGCCAGGCGATAGAACAGGACAAGATCAAACAACAGGAGATCTATCAGAAATTTAAGGAGGAAGAAAACCGACTCCTTGCTCAGCTGAAGAAGGATGAGAAGGATAAAGCCATCTTAAAAGAGCGCATCAATGCAGCGATTCGCAGAGAAATTGCGGAAGCTGAAGCTGCTAGAAAGAAGCGAGAAGAAGAGGCGAGAAGGAAGGCTGCTGCCGTGGCTGGTGCATCAACTGCCTCCACAACTGCGGCTGCAAAGGAAGTTGTTTTTGCAGAAACAAAAGAAACAGAGCTGTTGTCCAGGAATTTTGAAGGTAACAGAGGACGTTTGCCATGGCCTGTTGAAAAGGGAACGATTACCGAAAACTT
>SBGS01000264.1 GCA_006226555.1 Bacteroidota bacterium | reverse complement strand
CCGCAAATTTGCGGGCTTTCCTATCTATATTTTATAGCCGTTTAATTTCTTCCAATTTGAATTTTCCATTCGGGCCATCAAGTGATGATTTAAATGAGTATCTATCCCAAACTCCATACACACGTACTTTATTACCGTATTTGATCTGTTCTCCTTTATAATCTCGTATGATCAGATCCCTTGCACTATAGTTGTTCGGTAGCGAGTTCATTGTACTCGGACCATCACCCACCATTACATCCACTTTCTTAAGTTGCTTATTCGTCTTATTGGCGAAGTCCAAACCTATTTCACCATACATCGAAAAATAAACAGACGGAATACTCATTGATCCATCCATATAACAGTATACAGAACGTTGAGCAGTATCATTCAATATTGCATCAGTCAGAGGCACGGCTGTCTCAAATACTGATTCATCGAACTCATTCGCGATCGATCTAATTGAAATCACATCAAGCGTGCAATAATCCCCGGAGCGGTAATAACCTTTTGCCTTAATTCTAACTCGATCCCCAACGCTAACAATAGTTCCATCATTCGTTACAACCTTGAGATCACTCTGCTGGTATTCCTCAGGCAATTCATGAACGTGATTATTCTCTGTTCCAAGCGGCATCTCCAATCCAATTTGTCTACCTCCTGTTTGATTTCTTCTTTCCACGATCTTAACATTCATCTTTCCACCGCTCCAAGTGATCGTAGTAGGAATAGCCCCTATTATTCCCTCAAATTCAACTGTTTGGCTACTTGGATAGTCTCCATCAAATAATTCATTCAAAGTTACCTTCTTAGGCTTTAGACTTTCAGCCGTCTTCTTTGCTGTATTCTTAAGGAATTCAGTGAATGTGACATGCTCCTTTTTCTCTTCTCCGCAAGCCGATAAAACAAAAAGCACAAGTATTACAGGAATTGATCTCTTCATAATAGTAGTATTAAGTATTTGATAGCAATATAAAAAAAGCCCTCCTAAAAAAGGAGGGCTTTCCAAATTATCTTTTCCGATTAGAACGACCAAACGTCATGTTCAATATTTCGAATTTCATTCTTTATGGCTTCAGATTCAAACAAGGCATCTACTCCTGAGCGGTAACTTTCGATCTTACGATCATAAGTATTACTCACTTTGTATGCTACCGAATTAAATCTTCTTTTCCAGAACAAGTCATCAAAACTCATCCATTGCGCATCGTTCTTGTCGTTATACACAAAATAGTTATTGAATACGAATCGACAGTGAGGGAAGTATAACCAGAATAATTCTGTCATACCACTGATCTGAACGTTTCCTGCTGCATCCTCGTCCTTCTTATAGACAACCGGTGCAATAGCAATAATACGTACATCCAAAACAGATCTCTCTTTATCGATAAACCAATCTTCCTTCAAACGATATTGTACAATATCAGCTGAATTAAACCAGATCGTATCACGAGGAGGATAACTATACTCCATCGTACCATCAGGTAAAGTAATTACGAGTGGATCTCCATATTCATCCGTTAATGGAACATCACTTTGAGGACCAAGTCTTCCAAGGTAATATACCATCTCTTCACGGAATACACTATCGGTATAGAAGTTTAAGCCTGGTTGAGGGTCGATTGGATATTTCAATTGATCACCGTCCCATGCACCTAGACCATAACTTGCAGGATCATAAGGAGAGAAAACTCTCAAATCACCATTAAGAACATGCTGTCTGATAACAGTCCAAAGACTCCATCTTGTAGCATTTCTTACCCATCCATAAGATGTAATCTCATCCAATGGATAATACATAGGTAAATTGATCTTCTCTCTTAAGTCTATGTATTCCCATACACGTCGACTCCAGATCGCATCCGCCTCACGAACATACTCGTAAGGAATCATACGCTTAGTTGGAATGTGTTCTTGGATGAATACCCCATCAATGATGCCTTCTGTAGGTACATTTACAGGACCACCATTGATCTCCTCAATTTGAGCATACGTTCCTGCGATACCCAACCCCAAGAAAACGCTTAATACTAGACTTCTCATAATCCGTTTAATTTATAAGTTAAATTTTAAACGCACCAGCACGTGTACGTACGATGCCATCCGGACCTTTAACTTTACAGATAAAACTTACCTGGCTTCCAGGCTTAGCAGCGCGAATCAATCCACTAGCAGCACCTACATCACCACCTGAACCAGACGGTGGACGTCCTGAAGCTCCAGGTACTTGACATTCCCAGCTAAGGATTGTAAAGCTTGCATTCAATGGAATTTCTGGCGGGTACTTAGCGAACAATCTAGTTTCCGCTTTAGACGCCTTTTCTCCATTCTTAGCAGCTCCCCAGTATAGCTCTGGATCTGGCAAGTTAGAAACGCGATATTTTACTTTTTTCAATTGAACAGTCTTACCATCTGCAGTTTTACCTGACACAGTTAAGAATGCTTCTTTTCCAGCTCCTGGACTAGCTACATAAAGGTTTCCAGACTTAGAAACTGAACAGTTTGTACCAGTAAGTACTGTTGTTGGATATCCTGATGCAGTTGGATCAACTTTATTAGGGTATCCGCGGTACAACACGTTCAATTCAGGAAGCTCGATAGAACCTTGCGGTTTCATGATAACGATCTCTTTTGTCCATTGCTCAGTTTTCTTAACTCCAGACTTGTTCTTGATAGATACCGTTCCTTTGATCGTCATGTTACCACCACTCGTACGAACTTTTACAATACCTTGACCATCTTTGTACTCAATGTTCTCAGGACTTACTGTTGCTCCCTCAGAAATTGTTACAGTAGGCATATTGTCAGAGTCGAACGCTGCCATCATGATACGAAGCTCGATATCATCATTAGCATTCGCAACCTCCGGACCGTAAGCCAAAGGCATGATCTTGTTAAAGCTATACTCACCTGTTGTTACCTTACTCTTCCAGTGAGCTAACGCAAGTGCACGTGCTGAAAGAATATCCTGTTGCATCGAAGAAAGTGATGCTACAGCGGCAACCAATGGAGAGTGGTCGAATGTCATACCGATCCAGTGAATTCCTTCCTGATCATGTACTTTATTCTTCTCTTTCTTTGTCAACATCATGTACAAGTCCATAAGAACTTGCTTATCTTCTTTCAAGTTAGCCTTTGATTTTTCAACCATCGCCTTAACTTTCTTCATAAGATCCATGTTGTCTTCAAAGTCATTGATGCTTGTAGGTTTGATCTCAAACTTCTGACCTTCTCCCCAAGCATAAGAACCTGTTAGCTCAACAATTTTGTTTCTGTAATTATTGAAGTCGTCCCAAAGTCCTTTACCTAGTCCAGTAGGGTTCTTAAGATCCTCTCCTACGATTTCATGCATAGGAACGTCATACTGGTCCTTTGCCTGAACAGCCATTAGGTGCATACGTGTAGGCTTTACACCTTCACCTTTAACCCACATGATTGCTTCTTCGCTGTTGTTCTCGAATTTGTCAACTGATTCTCCGGACTTCTTCAAGATTTCAACTTTGATCTCATCAATTTTAGAAATAAGAGTAGCTGTTTCCTTATCGATAGCATCCATTTGCTTCAATACATACTCCAACTTCTTTTTCTTAGCCATCTGATCTGCACCTTTTGTTGATGCAATTTCAGACTTCACATCCATGTAGAATCCATTACCACGATCCACCTGAACGATGTTCGCTTTTTGGATATTCTCCTCGATCGCGACGAATGCGTCAAGGACAGATTTCGATACGTTAAGAGCCAAAAGTGCGGTAAGTACTAGGTACATCATACCGATCATCTTCTGTCTCGGGGTTTCTTTTCCTCCTGCCATGATTAATTAATTTTTAATTGGTTTACAATTAAATTAATGTTCAATTACTTGAAAGTAACAGCTTGTTACGATCTTGTAACTGTCATAGCTTTCAACATATTACCGTATACAGTGTTTAGATCTGTCAAGTTCTTAGACAACATAGCCATGTTCTCTTTGTATAGACGAGTATCCTCAACTGATTCAGAAAGGTTTTTCATCATATCAGTTACTTGAGACTGGAATTTCTCAGTAGCTTCTAGATGAGCAGAAGAACCTTTCAATTGTAATTCATATACATTATTCAATGCAGCAAGATTCTTAGAAACTTTTTGCATTTGCTCTCCGAAAGACTGACCTTCTTCTTGAGACGAAGTCATACCAGAAATAGCAACTGACGCACGCTCATAAGCTTCAGAAAGATTTGATACTTTATCAGAAGCAGCTTGCAGGCTTGAAACATACGAATCTGTAGCTGCTGCTGCAGAAGTTACACCTTTCAATTGTGCTGCATTCTCACCAAGAGCACGCATACCATCACCTAATCTTTCTAATAGTGCAGAATCGATCTTAGCTTCCTCAAGCATTTTGTCCAACTCTCCTGAGATCCCTGAACCACCGCGGTTTCTTCCACCTGCTGGCAATGCCTCGTGATCTAAATCATCTGAATGTCCTAATGCCAATTCTGGGTATACAAGCTCCCAATTTGGATCCTCGTGAATTGGTTCAAACGCCGAGAATACGAAGATCAATGCCTCAGTCGATAGACCTGCTACAAGCATGATACCCGCACCTGGCCAGTGCATGATCTTAAACATCGCACCTACGATTACAACTGCAGCTCCAAAACCGTAGAGCTTCGCCATAAACTTTTTCCATCCTTTACTTCCTGGTTTCATAGTTTTCCTTGTTTTTTTGGTTTAATTAAAATTACTACTGTTTGTTGTTATTCTAGCGAAGTTGTATATCGCTCCGAATTTCTTCTCCACCTTCTCTTGTGAAATCACGTCCACCGCGTCCAAGGTGTGTCATAACATTTCTGTACCCGATGTAAGACTTAGCCGTATCCTGGTACTCGAATGTACGAGTTGAATTTCTAAGGTAATAACCGATGTCTTTCCAAGATCCTCCTCTTAAAACTTTACGTTTCATTGAAGGTGGATCCCAATCCATCGCGTCATATCGATAGTCCGTATTTAAGTCATGTGAAAACTCATACATTGACTCGTCGTACGCAGTTTCACACCATTCAGCAACGTTTCCTGCCATACAGTATAACCCCCATCCATTCGGGTTGTATGAGAACACTTTAACTGTGTGGAAACCACCATCCTCAAAATAACGACCACGCATTGGCTTAAAGTTTCCTAGGAAACATCCTGATTCGTTACGGATGTAAGGACCACCCCATGGGTACTGAGATAATTCAAGGTCACCACGTGAAGCTCTCTCCCATTCTGCTTCAGTAGGAAGACGGAAATCATTCACAAATAAATCTCCCATTGCAACCAACCAGTTATTCAACAATTGAGTTCTCCATACTGAGAAAGCCTTAGCTTGAACCCAAGTGATACCTACTACCGGATAGTTGTCATAAGCAGGGTGCCAAAAGTACATGTTCGTCATCGGATCATGGAAAGAGTAAGTGAAATCACGAACCCAACATAATGTATCCGGATAAACATTGATGATCTCATCGATTATGAAACGTTGACGGTTATCATGACCACGGATAGCATTTGACTGTCCTTTTTTGTTGATACCGTTACTCATATCCAAATCCTGACCCTGAGGTTCTTCAGTAAATGGATGTGGTGGAGTTTCAAGCTCTCTGTGCTCCTGAACAAGTTTGTTACCATCCTTGTCATATGCATCTGGTGTAATGTTGATTCTTCCGCGCTTAGCAGCTTCTACGAAATCGATCCAGTAATAACGGAACATCAATTTTCTAACGTCAATATCACGACGCTTGTAGTAACGTTGAGGCTGAGGATAATACATATCTGCCAAAATCGGAACAAGATCCGGATCATCATAATAGAAACGACGATCCCAGTTCAAAGAGAACACTGAACGGTTAAGTTCACGATCAGATGGATCGAAATCAACATATTCAAGAGCACCCTCATCAAAGTAGGTGTCCTGATAGTTGATGAAGCGACTTGCATCTTCATCCTCAATTAGGTCAGATAGGTAAATCTTCTCGCGAGCGATAGAGTCACGAACCCATTCAACAAATTGACGGTACTCATTATTAGAGATCTCCGTCTGATCCATGTAGAAAGCCTGAACAGAAACTGTTTTCGCTCTTGTCTGGTGCAAGAACGGAACATCTCCGTCATTCTCTCCCATAGTAAATCCACCCGCGGGAATGTACACCATCCCAAGAGGAATTTGCGGATGATACACCGGACGACCCAACGATCCTGTTAAATGTCCGGTCCTTGTACTACACGACGCGAGTACAGCACCCAAAATAGCAAATAAGAAAAGTTTTTTCATTCTACCTCTTTTTTATCTTCCGGATATCTTCAATTAACAAATTACAGGATCAATCTATCTTTCGATATAACGGAAGTTCCGTGAAGATGGTTACAAATATTTTAAAAAAAAATAAATTTTACAACCATCTAGGGTGTTTAGATTTTTGAATTGGAATTGGCGGTAAGTAATAACAGTACTTCAACAGGATCTCATGAGAACCTCTTGATATACTAGATAACTTATTGATATTGATGTCATAAGAATATCCTACTGTTAAGTCAGGAGCCCCATTTCCGTTCATTAATTTTAATGGTTGTGCTCCTAACATTATGGCAATTGCATCAGAAGTTCTGTATGTCAAACCTCCGTATGCAAGGTCTTTCCATATAAAACGCGCATTGATATCAGCAGAAAATTTAACTGCATCGGTTCTCAACAACACATTTCCTTCCAAATCACCGTCAGTAACAAGATCTTTATATTTATACCCCCCCATTAAATAATAGTGGCGTACAACATTAAAAGTACTTGGTGTCGTTCCACCTACCAACGAACCAGTTGCAGGGAAGATCGATTGTGGAATATGCGTTGATGACAAACCTACATAATAACCGGCATCACCCTTCATGTAAAGACCAAAATTAAGGTCTAGCTGAGTTGAAGAAAAACCAACCGGCAACGTAGGGTCGTTCAATGTTGATGGTGGTTCCCACGTAGGACTCATACCCATGTTTTGAATACCTACTCCCAATCCAATACCTAAAACACCAATTCCTGGAATCTCTAATGGATAAGAATAATTCAACAAAAGATTGTTCTGACGTGTGAATGCGATCGCATCATGATAGAAAGAAATTCCCAAACCTCCAGGAAAGAATCGGTTCATGTTCGCTTCAATGTTCAAGATTGCGGAGTTTGGAGCTCCATTTACCTTATCCCATTGATTACGATAAACAGAAGTAGCACAAATCCCCTCGTCCAAACCAGTTTCACCTGGGTTAAGACTCATCTTATCATAAATGAAGTGAGTAAGCAACTTGTCCTGCTGAGCACTAACAGTGGCACTTAAACCACAGAAGAGAAGCGTAATTTGTAGAAATCTCATTTTCATACGTTCAGTAAGTGTGTTCTATTTAATTGGATATTATCCACCAATTTCAAAGGCCTAAAGTAATGAATTTTGATTAAATGCATTAAAAAACACTGCCTAGTGTTAAAAAAATAATGAATCTCTTCAATTATCAATTTTATCACACGCACTTAGGTGCTGAGCTTTTGAAGTGTCTGCCACCAAAGGTCAGGTATGTTATTTTTCAAAGCAGCATCGTAATCTTCTGAATTACACGGGACAAGTTGATGACGACTATACAATTTATCCTTACCTGATGGATACTTAACCTCCAGCCACCATCTTTCAGAACGATTGCTCTTGTAGAAAACCAGATCATCTTCAAAATCTTCAAGATGGACATAAAACTTCTTATAGTTCGTTTTACTTCCAACTGGGAAATCTCCAACTCGCTGGTTGTAGCCATCAACGAAATACCAGATCATTTCAGCCACTAGGCGTGATGCGTTATCGTTTTGATTTGAGTTCAAGTTGAAGACACCAACCGATGTGAGCTTATCGCTGATCCCGGCATAGTGCATGACTTTACAAATTTGATCAGCTCTGAATCCATTGGGTGAATCGTATGTGTTCATATCTGAATCAGAACTTTTCACCGATGTAAAATCTACGGTAATGAGGTCAGAATTGCGTAAATGTGGCTCGGCTCTTTTAAAGTCATCATTGAAAGAACCTAAGCGACATACATCAAAATACAGATTGCCGAACAAATCCATTTCTCTGCTTGTCACATATGGCCTCTGAATACCGACTACAGCGTAATTGAAAAGATAACATGGTCGTTGTAATAACAAATGACTAACAAAGCCTTCGCCATGAAATTGTTCTTCAGGATCCCCAACGTCCAATTGCTTGTCTATCGCACAGATGTTGATCATTTGCTCAAGATGTTCATATCCCTTGTAGCATGCGATAACCAGATCTTGTGAACCACCAATAACAAATGGAATTACATCCCTTTTTATACACGTTTCAACAACTTTGGACAAAGCGAAATACGTATCCTCTATTCTTTCTCCAGGTAAAATCGTTCCAAGATCATAAATTTCAAAATCCCAGCCATCACCAGTATTTAAATTGTAGAAATGGTTGCGGAATGTGTCATTGAAACCAGGATCCAATGAATTGGAGTTTCGATATTCAGGAACATAGATGATCGCTACTCCCGGTTTACGGAACTCAGGGAAACCATGCTCATCATGAAGCTGAATATGCTCCCCGATCTTTCCAGGTGAAGATTTGATTAGTTCTACAGGAGAAAGATATATTGAGAGATCTGACATCGTTGTTTTCTTTCAAAACTACAACAAGCGATCACCCAAAGAAGGATGCAGGCAATTAAACTTTCAATATTACCGGGTTGAAAACTCCTATTTACGCCCCCTCTTTTTTGTTACACCCTGCTTTTCCGCAATCGCATAACATTCTTCAAGGCTTAATGACGCAGGATCGGAATCTTTTGGCAACTTGTAATTATTCTTGCCGATTTTCAAGAAAGCTCCGTATCGTCCATTTAGCAACTGAACCGACTCATCTTCCGGGAAGGATTTAATCAGCTTTTTTGAGTCCTCTTCACGCTTAGCGAGAATAAGCTCAATTGCTCTATCCAGACTGATCGACATCGGATCTTCATCTTTCGGGATCGAAACAAAAGATTTTCCTAACTGAACATAAGGACCGAATCTTCCAACATTGGCCTTTACATCTAACCCTTCAAATTGACCGAGTGTTCTCGG
>SBGS01000085.1 GCA_006226555.1 Bacteroidota bacterium | reverse complement strand
GAAGGTTATAAAGACCTGCACTCTCTAGTGTATGCCTTCTTTGGTCATGACAAATCCAAAGAGCTTGGAGACGAGCTTGGAAAAAATGAAATGGCTGTAGCTGCTGTTGGTATTTATGTTTTAGCAATGCTTGTTTTAGGTTTCCACCTATGGCATGGATTCGCTTCGGCATTCCAGACTTTAGGAATGAATCACCGCAGGTATAATGGATTGATCAAAGGTTTTGGAAAAATGTTCTCGGTACTTGTACCGGCAGCATTTGCGATCATTCCTATTTTAATTTTCCTTTCGAAATAACGAACTAAAAACGTGAAGATATGTCGGTTTTAGACTCAAAAATACCAGAAGGTCCAATAGCTCAAAAGTGGACCAATCATAAAAACAAGATCAATGTTGTTAACCCGGCGAACAAGCGTCTTATAGATGTTATCGTCGTAGGTACAGGTCTTGCTGGAGGTTCTGCTGCAGCTTCTTTAGCAGAGCTTGGATACAACGTGAAGGCTTTTGCTTTTCAGGATTCTCCTCGTCGTGCACACTCGATTGCTGCACAAGGAGGTATCAACGCTGCTAAGAACTACCAAAATGATGGAGACTCAACTTATCGTTTGTTCTATGATACTGTAAAAGGAGGTGACTACCGTGCGCGTGAAGCGAACGTGTATCGCTTAGCAGAAGTATCAGCAAACATAATCGACCAGTGTGTTGCACAAGGGGTTCCTTTCGCTCGCGACTACGGAGGTCTTCTCGACAACCGTTCTTTTGGTGGTGTTCTTGTATCACGTACTTTCTACGCGAAAGGTCAGACAGGACAGCAGCTGTTGCTTGGAGCTTATTCAGCAATGAACAGGCAGATCGGTAAGGGTAAGATCAAGATGTATAACCGTCACGAAATGCTTGACCTTGTGATCGTTGACGGAAAGGCGCGTGGAATTATTGCCAGAAACCTTGTTACCGGTGAGCTTGAAAGGCATTCTGCACACGCAGTAGTGATCGCATCCGGAGGATACGGAAACGTGTTCTTCCTTTCCACCAATGCAATGGGATCGAATGTTACTGCTGCTTGGAGAATTCACCGTCGTGGAGCTTACTTCGCTAACCCATGTTACACTCAGATTCACCCAACGTGTATTCCTCGTTCCGGAGACTATCAATCAAAGCTGACATTGATGTCTGAGTCATTGCGTAACGATGGTCGTATCTGGGTTCCAAAAACACTGGAAGACGCAGAGGCAATCAGAAACGGTAAGAAAAAGCCAACAGATCTTAGCGAAGAGGAACGCGATTACTATTTGGAAAGAAGATACCCTTCATTTGGTAACCTCGTACCTCGAGACGTTGCATCGAGAGCAGCAAAAGAGCGTTGTGATGCCGGATTTGGTGTGAATAAAACAGGTGAAGCGGTTTACTTGGATTTCTCTTCTGCCATCATGCGTTATGGTCGAGAAAAAGCTACGATCATCGGAGAGGTTGATGCATCAGAAGACCGAATCAGAGAGCTTGGAGAAGCTGTGATCGAGGCAAAGTATGGTAACTTGTTCCAGATGTATGAAAAGATCACCGACGATAATCCATATAAAACTCCGATGATGATCTACCCTGCGGTACACTATACTATGGGTGGTATCTGGGTTGATTACAATTTGATGACAACAATTCCAGGTTGTTATGCTGCAGGTGAAGCAAACTTCTCAGATCACGGTGCGAACCGTCTTGGAGCATCCGCTTTGATGCAGGGATTAGCAGATGGATACTTCGTTCTTCCATACACTATTGGGGATTACCTTGCTCACGATATCCGTACTGGACGAATTTCTACCGAGCTTCCAGAATTTGAAGCCGCGGAGAAAGAAGTCCGTGAGCGTTTAGAGCGCTTCATCAATAATAAAGGAACAAAGTCTGTCGATCACTTCCACAAGAGACTTGGTAAAGTAATGTGGGATAAAGTTGGAATGGCCCGAAACGAGCAAGGATTGAAAGAAGCGATCGAAGAGATCAGACAGATCCGTGAAGAGTTCTATAAGGATGTATTCGTACCTGGAAGTATGAACGAGTTGAATCCTGAGCTTGAAAAAGCTACACGAGTAGAGGACTTCCTTGAGCTTGGTGAGTTGTTTGCTATCGATGCGCTTCAACGTACAGAGTCTTGTGGTGGTCACTTCCGAGAAGAATCTCAAACAGAAGAAGGAGAAGCATTGCGAGATGATAAAAACTTTGCTTTTGTAGCAGCATGGGAGTGGACTGGTGAGTCAGGTAAGCAAGTCCTGCATAAAGAAGAATTGACGTTTAACGATATTGAGCTAAAACAACGCTCATACAAATAATCCAGAGTCATGAAATTAACATTGAAAGTATGGCGTCAGAAGAGCGCTAACGATAAAGGAAGACTCGAAACTTATCAATTGGACAACGTTTCGGAACACATGTCCTTCCTGGAAATGATGGACGTATTGAACGAACAGTTGATCGCTGAAGGACAGGAGCCTGTTGCTTTTGATCACGATTGTCGCGAAGGAATTTGTGGTATGTGTTCGATGTACATCAATGGTGAGCCGCATGGTCCGGACAGGGGTGTAACTACTTGTCAATTGCACATGCGTAAGTTCAACGATGGTGACACCATTTATGTAGAACCATTCAGAGCAAAAGGTTTCCCTATCATCAAGGATCTTGTTGTAGACCGAAGTGCTTTTGATCGTATACAGCACGCTGGTGGATTTATCTCCGTAAATACTTCCGGTAATACCCAAGATGCGAATGCTATTCCGGTTCCAAAAGATGATGCAGATAAAGCGTTTGACGCTGCCACATGTATCGGTTGTGGTGCATGTGTTGCAGCATGTAAAAATGCATCCGCGATGTTATTCGTTTCTGCTAAAGTTTCACAGTTTGCCTTATTACCACAAGGTAAGGTTGAGGCGAAACAGCGTGTATTGAACATGGTAGAACAAATGGATAAAGAAGGTTTCGGAAACTGTACAAATACAGGAGCGTGTGAAGTAGAGTGTCCAAAGGGAATTTCTCTTGAAAATATCGCCCGAATGAACCGTGAATACTTAAAGGCATCATTGTCAGCAGAATAATTCAAACTATATATTTTTAAAAAGCCGGCTTCATAGTCGGCTTTTTTGTTTTTTTCCAACTATTTGTTTTAAATTTACGTTTCATTACAAATAACTTTTTGTTAAACAAAACACGAAAATGCTATGAAAAGAGTATTACTTTCTTTCGGGGCACTTGTAACTGCAATCTCATTGCACGCGCAGGTTTCCTTCTCAGTGCTATCTCCAGGTAGTATCGCGGGAGAATATGATTTTGAGTGGGCAGATCCAGCCGGAGGTGACTGGGCCACTCCTGATTTTCTTACACCAAACACTAACGTTCAAGGATTCCTTGCTTTAGCAGAAGATGGTACTCCAGGTACTTCTACACAAGCTTCAGGACACCTTTTAACGTACGAAGCGTGTAATACGTTAATCAACAACACGGATATGAATCCGAACAATGACATGACCGGGATGATCGCTATCCTTTACCGTGGATCATGTAACTTCAGTACAAAAGCACTTAACGCTCAAAATGCTGGAGCAATTGCTGTTATCATCATTAACCACTCTGGAGATCCTGTTGGAATGGCTGGTGGTACTGACGGTGTAAACGTTACTATTCCGGTTATTATGGTGAGTACTATGACTGGTGAGGCAATTCTTAACGAATTGGCAAACGGTCCGGTTGAAGTATTCATGGGTAATAAGCAGAATCTTCATGTAAATGACATGGGAGCTAAAGGAGGTGAGTACATCGTTTCTGACTACGGTGGTGCACACTCTGCTATCTACGATGGGTTTACTCCAGGTATTCAGGTTTACAACTTTGGTTCAGCTGATAACGATGTTATCGTAACTTGTACTATCACTTCACCAGGAGGAACAGCTGACTATACAAGTACTGTAGGTCCGATCACTGTTCTATCTGGAGATACTCTTTCTATTTTTGATGGAAACCCTCAAGATTTCGGTCCATGGAACCTTGGTATTGGAAACTATCCTGCAGGTGAATACACATTGACATATGTGATTTCAATCGATGGACAAGTAGATCAAGATATGAATGACAACGTTTATTCATCTACATTTTGGGTAAACAACGAGGTTATCTCTCTTTCTAACCTAGATGGATCTAACATGGTAGTTGCGGATAGCTATCCATTCAACGCTGATGTTAACTACAGAGCATGTATGATGTTCCAAGAGCCTAACGCAAGTGCACTTGCTGCTCGTGGTCTTTACTTCATTCCATACGCTGATACATCCGTTTTCCCACTAGAAGGATCTGAGTTCATTTTCTACGCTTATGAATGGAATGATACTTGGGTTGACGTAACAAACCCTGGATTTACTTCTTTCGGTGATTACGTACAAACTCTTGACCTTGTAACAACTGCAAACTACGTTGTTCAGTCTGATAACGAAACTGAGCAAGTACAGTACTCTGATTTCGACAACCCATTCATTCTTGTTGACAATCAGCGTTACTTGTTCTGTATCGAGCCTACAGGTGTTGCTAACGACGTAAACGAAATTTCTATTGGATACGATGGTTCTATCGATTACGATGGTAACTACGGTATTTACCTACAGCCAATTTCTCCTGTATTCGTTGACGATACTTGGTATACAGGTTGGTCAGGAATTTCTGCACCAGCTATCGGTATCCGTACAATGGATCCTGCTTCTGTAAGTCTTAATGAGCTTGCTGGATTCTCTGCTACAGCGTATCCAAACCCAGCTAAAGATGTTGTTAAGATCGCTGTTTCTGACAAAGGAAACGGAACATTGATCGTTACAGATCTTTCTGGTAAAGCGGTTATGACTTCAGCTGTTGATTTCTCTAACGGACAGAATACTGTTAACATTGCTGGTTTCGAAAGCGGTGTTTACATCTTTACTGTAACTATGGAGAACGGTGCAAAAGCACAATTCAACGTTGTTAAGAACTAATTAAGAAGTTCATATAAATGAAGAAGGGGAGCTAAATAGCTCCCCTTTTTTTATCTTATCTCATCTGATCAGAAGTTTAAGGTCAACCCAAAGTTGATCGGGTATACCTCAGCAGTTTTTCCTTTATCAAACATTGGTAAAAGACTGTAGCTTGCGAAGCATCCCCAGTTACCATATCCTAAACGCGCTGTGGCATCCAGTTTAAAGGAGTTTAATCCGTAGGTACCTTTTTCTTTTTGAACAAACTCCTTTCCGTCAAACTCACCCTTTCTCTTCAATTTTGAGGCGATTCTTACTCCTCCAACAACACCAGCAGCTAAATAAAAGCTCTTAGATGCATTGGCACTTGTGTTAAATTCCAATAACAATGGAACAGTCAAGTAAGTTGCCTTCAGTTTATTCTTTGAATAGTTGTAAAGCGAATCTATTGTTGCTGCTACCGTATCGGCATTTGCGTATAGCGTGTAATTATCTCTAAAAGCATAGGAGTTAAAGCTGAAGCCTAATCCTGTTGTTAGTCCGAAATATTCACGTGCAATTCTGAATTTATGCTCCAGCAGGTTCAAATTCCACACTTGTGATCTGGCCGCATCGTTCTCCCAGTATGGGTAATTTGGAAAATCCGTACCCATATTATTGTTCATTAGGACGTTAAACCCAAAGTCCAAACCGGCCCAATGCGCTTCTGACTTCTCTTTTTCCGGCTTTTCGTCAGCAGGATCGAATTCATCCTCAAAATCTTCTTCTTGGACCTCTACATCTTCACCTATGATGATGATCTCTTTCTTACCGATCTTGATACGAGTTGTATCAGGAGGTGTTGCTTCCGTGTTAACTTCTTCGTTTACTTCCTCTTTTACTTCTTCCTGAGCAAAAATGGGTGTCACTCCTAATGTAAGTGCTAACAGTGTAAGGTATAATGCTTTCATAACTTGTTTTTTAGGTAAGACTAGCTCGCCCGTTAAAAGTTACAGCAATTACCAATTTTCTAAAAAATCATCTAGATCTCTGCGTTGCTTCTTTGTTGGTTTTCCTTCTCCGAACTGATTGTATACGCGCTGATTTTCAACGTATTGCGTATACTTAACCCTTTCTTCTTCAGGAGTAATATCCAATATATAATCTTGCACTAGTTTAGCACCAACTCTTCTATCATTGAGATTAAGAACACGGAAGGTAAATATGGCGGTGTGTTTAGTTATTTGAATGTCATCTCCAATTTTAACATCTCTTGCAGGCTTTACCGGTTGGCCATTTACACGTACTTTACCCTTGTTGATTAAATCTGTTGCCAAAGAACGCGTCTTTGCAAGTCTGACACTCCAAATGTATTTATCCAGCCTGCAGCTCATCTCTTCTCTTTTTAGTTAATGAAGCAAATACAAGATCATAGGAGTGATCAATTAATTCATATATAAGGCTGTCCTCTACATCCATATCCACGCGCACGGTATTCCAGTGCTGTTTGTTCATATGGTATCCCGGTGATATTCCCGCATATCTTTCTCTGAGATCTATAGCACGTTCAGGGTCACACTTTAAGTTAACCCCTTGAAATACGTCGATATCAGCCAAAGCAAACATTTTTCCATCTACTTTGAAAACCAGCGTTGATTCATCAAAAGGAAAGCCTTCTGACACAAAAGGTTTCGAGATACAATAGTTTCTGAAATTCTCTACGTTCATTTCTATCTATTCCTTCGTAATTTTACGGAAAATTATACCGATATGAAAAGACCGGGTTCGGATTACTGTGTTGATAGATTGAATAGAAAGCGCTTTCCTACAAGAGAGGTGAATATAGGAGAACTTAAAATGGGGGGGGATAACCCTATTCGCGTTCAGTCCATGACAACTACCGACACAATGGACACATCTGGTTCTGTCGAACAATCCATTCGAATGATCGATGCTGGTTGTGAGCTTGTTAGATTGACAGCTCCCAGTAAAAAAGAGGCGGAAAACCTCGGTGTAATTAAAAATGAGCTTGTTTCACGTGGATATAACACTCCTTTGGTGGCAGATATCCATTTTACTCCGAACGCGGCGGAAATCGCAGCAAAACACGTTGAAAAGGTCCGTATTAATCCTGGAAACTTTGCAGATAAAAAGAAGTTCGAAGAGATCGAATATACAGATGAAAGCTACAACGAAGAATTAAAACGGATCGAGGAACGATTTACCCCACTGGTTCTTCAGTGCAAGGAGAATAATGTTGCCATGCGTATCGGTACTAATCATGGTTCTCTTTCGGATCGAATTCTGAGCCGATACGGAGATACACCGGAAGGCATGGTTGAATCAGCTATGGAGTTTTTACGCATCTGTGTAAAACACGATTTCCATAACATCGTACTCTCCATGAAAGCGAGTAACACGCTGGTAATGGTTCAGGCTTATCGCTTATTGGTGGCAACCATGCGAGATAACAATATGAACTATCCTATTCATCTCGGTGTTACGGAAGCCGGAGATGGAGAAGATGGAAGAATAAAGTCCGCTGTTGGAATTGGTTCACTCCTTGAAGATGGAATAGGTGATACCGTCAGGGTTTCACTTACAGAAGAACCAGAATTTGAAATTCCTGTTGCTCAAAAGCTTATCCAAAAATTTCAGGACAGAAATTATTCGGAACATTTCTCCGCTGAAGACATTATAACGCTCTATGATCCCTACGAACATGTTCGTCGTGAAACATTCGTGCTGGATAAAATAGGAGGGAAGGAAGTACCCGTTGTTTTTGCCGACCTCAGTATGATCTCGGAAATTAAGCCTTCTCATTTTTTCGGTTTTGGCTACAACTATTCGGTACCTCTAGATAAGTGGAACATTGGAGATCTTGCTGCAGATTACGTATTTATAGGTGATCAACGTATTGATTTTGAGCTTCCTGGAACAGTCGGAGTGATCGTAAATGAAGATAACTGGAAAGAAAACTACAGTAAAAGACCTGGATTCTTTCCGTTAACCAGCAGTATTGATTTTGCCCAAAACCATCCGGACACTGTAGTATTCTTTGAAACAAGTCCACTCAACAAAGACCTAAAGGCCTTAGAAAACAGCCCGAATACAATTATCGTCCTAGATGGTAATGCAACGAATTTAACGCAAGAATACCGATATTTCTTTCTAAATCTTGCGAAATATAACATTCAAAATCCCGTTATCCTTTCCTGTTCCGTACAAAGTGAGGATGAAGAAACATTTCAATTATGGGCATCTAGTGAAATTGGGAGTCTTTTGATCGACGGGTTCGGTGATGGGGTGTGGCTCAAGGGTAAACATGCCAAACAATTGATCAACAATACAAGTTTTGGCATTCTACAAGCTACGCGAAGCAGAATATCCAAAACAGAATATATTTCTTGTCCTTCTTGTGGACGAACACTTTTTGATCTGCAAGAAACCACAGCCAAGATCAGAAAAAGAACGGCTCATCTTAAAGGAGTAAAAATAGGTATCATGGGATGCATCGTAAATGGTCCCGGTGAAATGGCGGATGCTGATTATGGATATGTCGGAACCGGTCCGGGAAAAATACACCTTTACAAAGAAAAAACTGTCGTTCGAAAAAATGTTCCGGAAGAAGAGGCTGTCGAAGCGTTGATCGCCTTAATTAAAGAATATGGTGATTGGATTGAGCCAAAATTAGGCTAATCCATTCATTATCAATTATTTAAGGTTATTAGAGGGCGCGAAGAACAAGGCCTCACAGAATTCACGATCTGAAAGCTGGTAAGGTGTTTCCCTTTCAGAAAGTCTAAAACGCGCTCAGAACGCTTAAAAACGCATTTTATCGACCCAAATGGATCAATAAAACCGAAACATCGCTAGGGGAGACACCACTAATACGCGAAGCCATACCAATTGTAGCCGGTTTTAGTTTTGTCAACTTTTCTTTTGCTTCGGAGCTCAAGCTTAACATTTTTGAATAATCCATGGAGTCAGGAATACGAACATCTTCCAGACGATTCATTTTATTCGCTTGTTCTTGTTCTCTGGAAATATATCCGTCATACTTTAATTGTATCTCCGTTTGCTCCACTATTTCTTCTCTCAAGATTGGATCCAGCTCCTCAACAAAGTTTTTCAATTTATCACTTAACGGTATTAAATCCGAAAGTGAAAGTCCGGGTCTTGT